>DAOUSP010000029.1 GCA_030627155.1 Candidatus Aminicenantota bacterium | reverse complement strand
TATCGTAACAAAAGGCCTTTCTCTTCTGCGGCTTAGATAATGAATGGCCCGCGCAGCCATTTCTTTCCCTGTTCCGCTTTCACCACGGATGATAACAGTGGATTCTATGCCTGCAATCTTTTCTATCAGACTGAAAACTTCTATCATCTTCTTGCTTTTTCCCACGATGTTCTCAAAACTGTATTTTTCACTCAGTTCTTTTTTCAGGAAAACATTCTCTTCTTGAAGCCGCTTTTTCTCCATACAATTTGCCACGATTATCTTTAGCTCATCCATATCAAATGGCTTCATTACATAATCCGCAGCGCCTGCCTTTAGGGCATCTACTGCCTGCTTGATAGTCCCGTATGCAGTAATCATGATAACCGGAATTTCTGGTTTGGTCTTTTTGACCTGCTTTAGAATATACATTCCGCTTCGCTCTGGAAGTCTTATATCTGTAAGGATAAGGTCAAAGTCTTCACTCTCTATCAATTCGAGAGCTTTAGCTGCAGTGTAAGATTTTTTTACCTCATAACCTTCCTTTTCAAAAACAACAGAAAGAAGGTCGCAAATGCTTTTTTCATCATCGATAATCAGTATCTTTTCCATTTTTCTTATCTCTTATTCCTGCTAAGATGCCTCCTGCCTTGGTAATATAATAAGGATTTCTGTTCCTTTATAGAGTTCTGAGTTCACCTGAATTGAACCGTTGCAGTCATCTACAATCCGTCGTACCACTGAAAGCCCTATTCCTTCCCCGCTTCCAAACCCTGAATAAAACGGCATGAAAAGATTTTCTTTCTCTTCTTCACTCATTCCCTTTCCTGTATCTGTAAATTTTATATGAAGCTCTTTTTTATTGGGGATAAAAAAATCAAACTTTAATCTTCCTCCATTAGGCATGGCTTTTATAGCATTCCTCGTTAAATTCCAAAAAACCTGTTTGAACTGATTCTCGTTGCCAAAATACCGAACTCTTGCTTTTGTATAATTTCCCTCTATTTTAAACTTTTCATCAAGTTCACCGCTTCTTTGGAGTAACATCAGCGTGTCCTTTAAAACTTGTGGAAGGTTTATCCAGGAGAATGTCTCCTCTCTGGCGCTTGTTAAGCTCAGAAACTGGTCAAGTGATTGTGACACTCTTTGTGACTCTTTGACAACGATATCCATAAGGTTCCTTTGCTCCTCATTTAAACCCAGTTCTTTCTTAAGCACCTGGACCGAACCGGAGATAGCTGCCAGAGGATTGCGTATTTCATGGGCAACTTGGGCAAAAACTTCTCCTGCCAGTGCCAAACGTTTCTTGAGTTCAAGCTCCTTGCTTGCTGATTTGAGTTCTTTCTGAGCACGCCTAATTTTTTCTGTGAGATAATTAATCAAAACCGCTACAAGGAAAAAAACTCCCCATGAAATAACAATACTGTTTATAGCAAGCCCTAAAGAAATATCAGTAGGTTTCTCTGGCCCAAAATATGGAATCGCCCCTAAAACCATGCCATCAACAAGAACTCCGAATGAAATCGCAGATAATGCCGCAGCAAAATATGCTGCTCTCTTTGAAACCACCATACTCCCTGCAATAATCGCAAAAATATACAGAATATAAAATGTCCCTTTTATCCCTCCTGAAATATATACAAGATCAGTAATTAAAAGAACATCCATGAGGATTTGTAAATATGCCTGAAAAAGATAATGTTTATTCCAGAAGTAGAGAATAACGTATATGAGGGATAAAAAATAAGCCGCAACAATCAAAAAATAAAAAGCATTCAATGGAAGAAACGTGGAAGTGCTGAACTGGATGATAATTGCAGAAATAGCAAGGGAGGTCACAATAATCAGCCGAAAGAAAATGTACCACAAAAGGCCTTTTTTTATTTCTTCCATTCGCCCTCACCTGACACTTAAAAAAATAGGATGCATTATGTAATATTTATTTTCTATGTTCTTTCCTTTTTCTTACAGTTGTTGGATGAGGTTGAAAATTGGAAGATACATGGATATAACTATGGCACCAACCATTACGCCCACGACTATCAAAAGTATGGGCTCCATTATAGAAAGGAGGGCTCCTACAGCGGTTTCTACTTCTTCATCATAAAAATCTGCCAATTTAGCCAGCATTTCATCAAGCGTCCCTGTGGCTTCACCAACACCAATCATCTGGATAAGCATGAACGGAAAATGCTTTCTCTCTTTGAATGCTTCAGTCAGACTCTTTCCTTCAGCCACCATGGTACGCGCATCCATTATGTGGTCTTCAATCACAACGTTTCCCGAGGTCTTGGATGTAATCCTGAGGCTTTCCAGCATGGGCACACCTCCAGAGAGCAGTGTGCTCAGAGTCCTGGTCACGCGGCTCAATCCCACTTTTTCCAGAAGAGTACCAAACAGGGGTATTTTCAGGGATGTTTCATCGAAAACTCTGCGTCCAGGAGTTGTCTTTCGTATGTATCGAACAAGGAAAATTAGTCCAATAACGCCAAGAAATATTAATAAGATATATTTCTGGACAAAATGGCTTACAGCCAGAACCGCTACAGTTAAAAATGGAAGCGTCGCTCCAAGTTCCTCGTAGATTGAAGCAAACACAGGAATGATTTTCCACATCATGAAAATCACCACTATTACAGCAAAGGAAAGAATTGCGACTGGATAAATCATTGCCTGCGTGACCTGTGAACGCAGTTTGACAATCTTTTCAAGGAATTCGGCCAGTCGTCTTAGCATTACATCCAGAGTACCACTCTGTTCGCCAGATGCGACCAAATTGCAGTACAGGTCATCAAAAACATGGGGGAATTTCCTCTTGGCCTGATTGAGTGTTGAGCCAGCTTCAACATCTTCTCTGACTTCCCGAATCACTCTACTAAAATATTTATTTTTTGTTTGTTCAGCCAGAATGTTTAAACTTTGTATGATTGGCAATTCTGCATCTATCAGAACCGAAAGCTGCCGGCTGTAAATTGCCAGATCTTTCAATTTCACTTTTCGTGTTTGGAGAAAGGGGATTTTAATTTGCAGCTTTTTCCGTTCTATTTTAATAACACTAATCTGTTCCCTCGCCAAGGTTCTGGACAGGATTGCTTCAGAACTTACTACTCTTTGCCCTTGCACAATGTCGCCATAACGATTTTTGCCTTTCCATATAAATACAGGCATTTTTACCCCCTTTTTATTTCCTTACCTGAGAAGGAGTGAAATCCATGGAAGTCACTTTCGCACCTTCTTTTCTTTGTATTATATCTATTAACTCCTCTTGCTTGGAACTTATGCTCATCGCGGTATCATATGTAATGAGTCTTTTAAAATAAAGGTTTGCTAAGGATTGATTGAAAGTCTGCATTCCGAATTTCTCCTGCCCCATTTGCATTGTCCCATAAATCTGGTGGAGTTTATTTTCACGTATCAAATTCCGAATAGCAGGGTTGGGGATTAAAATTTCCATGGCTAAGATTCTTCCATTCCCATCGGCCCTTGGCAAGAGTGCCTGTGTTATCACAGCTTCCAGCGTCATGGACAGCGTTACTCTAATTTGAGATTGGTACTGCGAGGGGAAAATATCCACGATTCGAGAAATTGTCTCAGCCGCAGAGTTTGTATGAAGAGTAGATAATGTAAGATGTCCTGTCTCTGCAACACGCAAAGTAGCTTCAACTGTCTCCAAATCCCTCATTTCACCAACCAACACTACATCCGGATCTTCCCGTAGGCACGACCGAAGCGCATTGGCATAAGATAGCGTATCAATATTCAACTCTCTTTGGTTCACAACAGATTTTTTTGGACTGAAAAAATACTCAATCGGGTCCTCAATGGTAATGATATGCACACTTCTATTCTTGTTTATATGGTCTATAAGGCATGCTAATGTTGTGGATTTTCCACACCCTGTAGGACCAGTTACAAGTACGAGCCCGCGGGGTAAAAAACAGAGCTGTGCAAGTCTTTGCGGAATCCCTAATTCCGTAAAACTGAACTCAGTAGGAAGGAACCTGCGGAAAGCACCTGCCACTGCACCCTTCTGCATGAACACATTTCCACGGAACCGGCCTAAGTTCTTCATCCCAAAAGAAAAATCGAGCTCCAGTTTTTCCTCAAACAGCTTCTTTTGCTTTTCCGTTAATAAACTGTAAACCAGGTTTTTTGTCTGTGAAGGGTTCAATGTGGGGTAGTCAAGGGAAACCAAGGTGCCGTTGACTCTTATGCGCGGCGGAATATATGTAGTTATATGTAAATCACTGGCATCTCTTTCCACTGTAATTTTCAATAATTCTTGAATTGTTAGGACCATTTTACTCCTCCATGTCTCTAACTGTTTCTCTTAAAACCTCCTCGATAGAAGTTATTCCATTTTTAATCTTTACCAAGCCGCTCTGACGCAAAGTTATCATTCCCTGCTCCATGGCTTTCTTTTTAATCTCTTTTGACTGCCCCCGTGCCAATACCATCTCCCTTATATCATCTGTCACTTTCATGACTTCAAAAATTCCTGTACGCCCTTTATATCCTGTGTTATTACATTCATTGCATCCAGTTGGCTTATATGGCTTCACAGTCTGTACTTCTTCTGGAGTAAACCCAATATCTATAAGCGCATCAGGAGAAAGGTTGTGCCTCTCCCGGCACTTTTTGCAAAGCTTTCTCACTAATCTCTGGGCCACAATCGCAATGACCGAATCAGCGATTAAAAAAGGCTCTACGTTCATGTTGACAAGACGGTGTATTGTGCTTGCTGCGTCGTTTGTATGGACGGTGGAAAATACCAGGTGGCCGGTCAATGCTGCCTTGATAGCGATATCCACTGTCTCGAAATCTCGCATTTCTCCTACCAGCATGATGTCCGGATCCTGGCGCAGAAAACTTCGTAAGGAGGCAACAAAGTTTAATCCAATTTCTTCATGGATATTGACCTGGTTTATTCCAGAGATATAAAACTCCACCGGATCTTCTGCTGTCATTATATTTTTTTCCAAAGAATTCAAATTTGATATGGCAGAGTATAATGTGTTAGTTTTTCCACTTCCTGTAGGCCCTGTGACAAGTATAATGCCCCATGGCCTTGAGATGGCGTCCATGAACACTTCCAGAGATTCCTTCTCAAATCCTAATTGCTTTAAATCAAGCTTCAACATCGATTTATCAAGGATACGGACAACAACTTTCTCTCCAAAAATAGCAGGGATGCTTGAAACACGCATGTCCACATCCTTGCGGTTGCCATTTTCCAGCTTGACCCTCATTTTGACTCGCCCGTCTTGAGGCAAGCGTTTTTCAGCAATATCCATGTTTGACAGAATCTTCACACGGGAAGTCACTGGATTTTTAAACTTTAAAGCAAGATTCATCGTTTCATAAAGTGTTCCATCTATACGGTAACGGATGCGGAAGGAGCGCTCATACGGTTCGAAATGCACGTCACTTGCACCCTTCTTTATTGCATCGATAAAAATAGTATTCACAAGAGTAATGATAGGGGCTTCCTCGGTAGACTGAACCAATTCTTCGATGTCGTAGTCTTCCTCTTCTTCTTCGATTATGTTGACACTTGTGTCCTCTGCCTGTTCAATTTCATCAACAATTTGCTTTACGCGGAGAGAATCCGCAGAGCCATAATATTTATTGATTGCATTAATTATAGCTGATTCTGAGGCAATTACCGGCTGGACACTAAGTCCAGTTCGAAACCTGATATCTTCGATAATATTCAGGTCTGTGGGATCGGCCATCGCAAGGGTCAAGAAAGACCTGATTCGATGAATCGGCATAACTAAATGTTTTTTTGCTATATCAACTGAAATAAGATTGATTACATCGGGATAGACGTCGAATTGATCCAAATCAATATAAGGATATCCCAACTGCCGGCTTAAGACCTGGGCCATGTCTTCCTCAGACACATATCCCAAACTGACTATGGCAGTCCCTATAGAAACTTTGTTTTTCTTCTTGTATTCCAAAGCCTCTTTAAG
Source organism: Candidatus Aminicenantota bacterium (assembly GCA_030627155.1). Taxonomy (GTDB): domain Bacteria; phylum Acidobacteriota; class Aminicenantia; order Aminicenantales; family Aminicenantaceae; genus Kmv29. Next base: position 4,679 of record DAOUSP010000029.1, on the reverse strand, counting down.
CTGCTCGGAATTAAGAAGCTTCTCTCTTAAAAGTAATTCACCAAGATTTGAACTCATTTTCGCTATTTAAAGATAATGAATTTGACATTTTTTGTCAATGTTTATACTACTACTACTATAACTATGCTAATACTATAACGGAAAAATCTATAGGATTTTCTCTCCGTTTTAATAGATTCTGAAATTGCCATAAAAATTAATTGAATCTCTCTAAGTCAGAGGGGTCAGTTCTTTCATTATCACATTTCATTCTTTTCATTAATTGAAGCTCAATTATCCGTCAGAGGGGTCAGTTCTTTCATTATCACATTTCATTCTTTTCATTAATTGAAGCTCAATTATCCTTGCATATATTTTTGCAATCGTCAATCATCAGATAAGAGTATTTAAACGATGATTTTTAGAAGAAATCCCTCACCTGCAAAGATGACTACAATCTTCTCCGAAGGGGAAGGGAGCAATTTTATTCATCCTGTCATCTTGCGAACTTTTTAAATAGTGGATGTCTCACCTAATAATAAAATCTGGCACGCCTGGAGGGACTCGAACCCCCGACCTTTGGATTCGATTTGGCGTTTTCCTTTTACCGTGGCTCGTGGTATAACGTTCGAGCTCAGCAGCAAAAAACCGTAGCTTTTTTGTCCGCTGAATTGGCTGGTTAGATGATTAATTATTCAATATTAAATTCTTTTTTAGCATCATCAAAAGAAGTCGTCTCTGCGTTGCCTTCTTTTGCTTTAGCTTCTCTGAGGGCCTTTAGTGATTCATAGTCATCAAGTTCTTCTTGAATCTTGACGAACTCTTCGTAGGGGATAACTACAAATTCTTTTTTACCATCTTTTTCAAGAATTTTTATGTGAAGGCTAACCATTTTATTTCGGTTCTCCTATTTACAGATTTCTTTTCTACGGCGTATTCTGTAAATTATAACTTTATCATTCTCAGTTTCAAAAAGCACTCTGTAATCGCCAACTCTTAATCGATACTCAGGTGTAAAATTTGTTAATTTCTTAACGTCTCCCTGTAAGTCATCAGATAGTGCTTCATTTTTTAAGAATAAGTCTTCAATATACTTTTATCAATATTTTTGCAGTCTTTTAACGCTTTAGGTTTAAATTCAACTTGGTATTTCATCGCGATTTTTATAGATTATACCATATTTTTATATTATTTTTTCTAACATTGCGCGCATCAGCTGCGACAAGGCTGGCGGGCCGGATGTATTTTCAACAAGCATTTCAGTCGCAGTCCGTCGGCTGCACGCGCTAGTTAGGTTGTGAATACACTATAGTTTCTATTTCCCATCTCGTTATCAGACAAATAAATGAAATCCTTTAAGTACGTTGAATTAATCTCTGCCTCAGGACTAAGTTCTCCTATAGTAAAAAGTCTCCCAAGAGCCCGGGCAAAACGTTCAAAAATAATTACCAACTCATTTGCGATTTTCACCAAAACATCATTATTAGGTTTTGAGAGTTCTTTAGCCCAATCTGGATGAATATTCAATATTTCAAGTTCCAGTTTTTTTCCCCATTCATCTTCTGGAGATTCTGGATCTGTATGTTTTCCAACCACAATATCAAGATTATAATACCTATCATGGTCTCCAAAATCTGAAAGTATTTTTATGATTGATTTAAGCAAGGTGTCAGTTTGGAGAAATTTCAAATCCTCACGTGCCGCAGGTATATTCATATATTTTTGAGTAAAGCATTCGGAAACCACTTTATCTAGAAGTAGTTGAATATTGTGCCCCCGTATTTTTGAAATTTGAGGAAACGTTCCGTGTTTATTGTAATATTTATAACAGATAATTGTCTTTAAAAGCCTTTCAAAGCCATTTGCCAATAAGAGTATTGGTAAATGTATAAAATCATTATAAGTACGTGGATTCTGTAATTCTCTAAGCCCATATATGATTAGTTTTCCAGCGATTATCAATTCATCGCTTAAAACGAAGTGTTTGATTTTATCTGGGTAACTCATTTGTATATCAACCTAGCGATATGGCTCAGTTGCCGAATCGTTTACACTAAAGCTAATACATGCAGGAAACTTTAAATTTTCCCACCAAACTTCAATTGAAGCACGGCGGTTCGGTTAACTGCAGCCAATTGTCATGCGCTGCTTTTTTAAACCTGCCCCTTGTATGCTTTTACCATATCTTCAACATCTTTTTCATTTCTAATTTGCATTAAATTGTAAACTTTTATATTTGAGGTCTTTTTATCTTTTTTAATCTAAATTGACAATGTTTTATAATTTCCTTTTTTGCATAATTTTTCAGTTTCTTACTTTTCTCATGTCCCAAGTTCAATCGTATAAATAAATTCTCGTATGCAGAGAAAACTAACATTAAATAAATCAAAGGCAAAAAAGAAATGGACAGGAGTGGGGCCAAAAGAAAACTTCTCAATGTATCTAAGCTTCCCAAATTATTATAATCAGAGATTGCGTTACTCATTGCATAAATTAAAATAGTTGCTCCAATAATGAACTGTAATCTGGTTATTAATTTTGAAACAGAGGAGTATTTTTTGTCTGTTTGTGCAACGACATCTAACATTGCTATAAAAGTTATAAAAGGTATAAAAATCAACTCGCCCAAAAGAGAAAAGGTGTACGTGTTAACAAGAAACTCAATAATAATGACTATTTTAATATTATTTAATGTAATTTTTCGTAAAATATTTTCTTCTTTTGATGATGTCAGCATATCAAAACATATTACAACGCCTGAAAAACAAAACCAAATTATCGTATCTTTTATTAAGGAAATTTTCCAGAGATTTAACAGATATAAAATAATTACAACGCCTATAGTATAGGCCATCATTATTATTAAAGAAATTTGTATCTTAATGTTGAAAAAACATTTGATAACATCGGATAAAGATTTTCGAATATTGCTTTTACTAAGTACAAAGATCAAAACAACAAGTAACTAAAAAGCTGATGCAATTTCTCGATTATTGAAAAGACTCATATGATTATCTATTTATGCGTATAACGTTTTAGCTCAGCGGCTTGAAAAGGGCAGCTTTTCAAGTCCGCTGAAGCGAATTGTTAGACTAATATTTTTTTAGTCCTTTTTTAATACCCAGCTCGACCAATTTTCTATGTATTTCAACAATTTCTCCTGCTGAGTCGTGTAAATTTTTTACCACTTCCTGAAATCGCTTTGGTTGTTCCTCTTCCCATTCAGAGGGCACACTAGAAAAATCAGGATTTTCCTTTATAACCCATGTATTTGTTGCTAAATAAGTTAAATATTTTTTTATTTTATTGTGTAATTTACTGCGTAATTCTTCTAGTTTTTTGTTTATAAATTTGCATTCAGGTGTTGTCCATTTTTCGCTAATTGCTACAACTTGATCTAAATTATTTCTTTTAAATTGCCAACCAGCCATATTCCATTCATTAATAAATTTAATGCTACCATTATAAGGTAATTCATTTAGAAATTTGTTAAATAGTTCTCGGTCGTGTTCATTAACTGGGTGTTTTCTTGTCAATGTGACATCTGAGGCTATAAAACCCGCTAAAGAGAAGAAAAGTACAGTGATAGGTTCCCATGAGCATTCTACGCCTAACCAAATTCCAGATGCTATCATGCCAAAAATTGTAAGGTATCTTATTATAATTAATTTCATTTTTATTTGTCGAACATATATTATACAGCCGATATGTATGAACAAATTCGGCAATTAACGCAGTCTATTACGATATCCAGTTCGGGCGCAGTGCTGAGTAAGTAATTTAATTTATTCACTTTTGCCGAAACCATTATCCTTTTGCTAAGCAGATTCTACGGCGATTTATGCGGCCTAACCTAATATTACCAATACAATCTGAAAAAATCCACATCTTATTTTGAGAATAATTTGGAAGATCAAGCGTTATATATTTTTCCATGGAAAGCAGCATCCGGCAGAGATGGGCGAGAAAATACCCCAATGCGTCAAGAGAATGGGGTTGGCAGTGGGTATTTCCTTCAAAGAATCTATCTGTGGATCCGGAAAGTAAAAAAATCAAACGATATCACATTCAACCCAGCAGTTTGCAACGCGCAGTTAAAAGTGCTGTCATTAAAGCAGGAATACACAAGAATGCAAGTTGCCATACATTGGGACATAGTTTTGCAACCCATTTACTTGAAGCAGGATATAATATCAGGACAATTCAAGAATTATTGGGGCATAAAAATGTAAACACAACTATGATTTATACACACGTAATCCGGAAAAAGTATTCGGATGTTTCAAGTCCACTTGATAAAATATAATCTGGTCATTAGAAGTATCATCCCATTCATTACTGGTTCGTGAAAATAATCGAAATATCTAAAACATAAGATATATGTATTGCAATATAACAAGGATATTGACAGGATAATGCTGCATTTTAAGAATATATTTAAAGGGATTCATTGCATTTAGACGCTATTTCAGCTATATTTTTCTCAAAATACGGCATGCAGTATAGTAATTGTTGGATGCTTAAGGAAAGTAGTGTGGTTCAATCAAAAAGACGCAAACGCATATTTCTTTTTTTTATCTATTTTATTGCAACCCCTGCAGGCATTTTTTATCTATTCGTTTTTCCTGCTTTAGTTGCGAACCAAACTTTTCCACCTAACAAGTTTGGAATAGGTTTTGCCGCATTTCTGTATATCCAGT
>DAOUSP010000025.1 GCA_030627155.1 Candidatus Aminicenantota bacterium | reverse complement strand
ATCTCTGTCATCTAATCACGAAGAGCTACTTAGAAGGATTTTATTATAGGCCCCGGATCGATAAGGAGCTCCTTTCCCAGTACATAGAAGGATTACTCGGCTTTTCTGGATGCCTTAAAGGAGAAGTGAGCTATTATTTAGACTTGGGCATGGAAGACAAGGCTGAGGAAGTGGCACTTGAATATGCCTCTATCTTTCCCAAAGGGGATTTCTATATTGAAATCCAGGACCATGGCCTCGAGCAGCAGAAAAGAATCAATCCTCATCTGATAAAACTTGCAAGGAAACTTGAACTCCCTCTGGTAGCAACGAATGATGTGCATTATCTTTGCAAAGATGATGCAGAAAGCCATGATATTTTGCTGTGTATTCAAACAAACAAGAAAGTAACCGATTCCGACAGGATTCGCTTTGGCTCACAAGAGTTCTATTTCAAGTCAACTGAGGAGATGGAAGAAATCTTTAAGGATGTTCCTGATGCCATCCAGAATACAACAAAGATTGCTGCAAGATGCAATTTCGATTTTCCCTCCACTGGGTACTTTCTTCCTAAATTTACTCCCCCAGAAGGTGTGTCTTTAGAGCAATTTTTTGACCAGGTTGTGAAGGAAGGCTTTCAACAGCAGATTCCTTCCTTGAAAAAGAGAATAGAAAACGGAGAACTTCCTCCTCTTCAGGAATATGAAAAGAGGCTGGAAAGAGAGGTTCGCCTCGTTAAACAAATGGGGTTTGAAGGATATTTTTTAATCGTATGGGATTTGATACAGAAAGCAAGAGAAAAAAATATCCCGGTAGGCCCAGGAAGGGGATCTGTGGCAGGAAGCCTTTTAGCATATGTTCTTGGTATCACGAAAATCGATCCACTCGAGTATGACCTTTTGTTTGAGAGATTTTTAAATCCAGAGAGAATCAGTCTGCCTGACATTGACATAGACTTCTGCGGAAGGCGCAGGGATGAAGTGATTTCCTATGCAAAAAAGAAATATGGAAAGGAAAATGTATGCCAGATTATTACATTCGGGACCATGGCAGCCCGCCAAGCAATGCGAGACGTAGGCCGTGCTCTTGAGATCCCACTCCCTGAAGTTGATAAAATCGCAAAGATGATTCCTCCTTTCGGCCCTGATGCTACCATCCAGGGAGCCCTAAAGAGCATTCCGCAACTACGAGAGCTCAATGAGAAAAACACAAAGATTGCTAACCTTATTTCTGTTGCTCAAAAATTAGAAGGCCAAGTCCGCCACCCCTCAATCCATGCGGCTGGGATCGTTATTACCCCGAAGCCACTTGTGGAGTTTATGCCGCTTTATATGTCCGTAAAAGGAGAGATCACGACACAGTTCCCAATGTTAGATATTGAAGCGATTGGCCTTCTGAAGATGGATTTATTAGGGCTACGCAATTTGACGGTTATTCAGGACACGCTCGAGCTGATTGAAAAAGATTCTGGCAAAAGACTGGACTTAAAATATATTCCTCTTGATGACGAGAAGACTTTTAAGGTTTTCCAATCAGGCAATACTGACGGCGTCTTTCAGTTTGAAAGCCCGGGGATGAAAGATTTGTTAAAGAATTTCCGGCCAGAAACATTCAGGGATTTGATTGCCCTTAATGCTCTCTATAGGCCGGGTCCTTTAAAGAGCGGAATGACGGATGAATTCATCAAAAGAAAAAACCATCCCGAGCGGGTGAGTTATGAATTTCCTGAATTAGAACCGATTCTGGAGGAGACCAAAGGCATCATTATTTACCAGGAACAGGTGATGAAAATCGCCACAGAACTTGCTGGGTTTTCTATGGCAGAGGCGGATATTTTACGCGAGGCAATGGGGAAAAAGAAGGCCTCGGTGATGAAGGCTCAGAGGCAGAGATTTATTCAGGGGGCAAAACAAAAAGGCCTCAGCCAGTCAAGAGCCAGTAAAATTTTCGACCAAATAAATCATTTCGCTGGATATGGATTTAATAAGTCCCATAGTGCAGCGTATGCTTATCTGGCATATCGAACTGCTTATTTAAAAGCCCATTATCCTGTCTGCTTCTTTGCGGCACTTCTTACATCTGAGGCAGAAAGAGGAGCCACTTCGCAAGTGGTTAAATATATCAATGAGTGTAAACAAATGGGGGTTAATGTCCTTCCCCCGGATATTAATGAAAGCAATTTCAATTTTTCAGTTGTGAAAAAAGCCATCCGATTTGGCCTTTCTGCTGTTAAGAATGTTGGGGAAGGTGCTGTTCGTGCCCTACTCGAGGCCCGGGAAAAAAAGGGAAAATTCAGCTCCCCATTTGATGTTTTTCAAGACGTTGATTCAAAAGCTGTGAACCGAAAAGTAATCGAGAGTTTGATAAAATCAGGAGCGTTTGATTCCCTTGGCTGGAAGCGTTCTCAACTGTTTCACCTGGTTGACAAGATGATTGAGTATGCACATGAAGTGCAAAAAATGAAATCATCTAAACAGAATTTTCTTTTTCAAAGCATACAAGTAGAACCCCCCGCGATTCCTCGAGAGGTCAAAGAGATGCGGGAATGGGATGAGCCACTCTTTTTGTCTTACGAGAAGGATGCACTTGGATTTTACATCACAAGCCACCCGCTGGCCCAATATGAGAAATGCTTGGATAGAATTGCATCTCATTCGATAGACCAATTGGATGAAGAAAAAGATTTCAACTCTGAAATCAGGCTTGCAGGAATAATCTCCTCATTGAAACTGATTAAGACGAGAAAAGAAGAAAGGATGGCTACTTTTATTTTAGAAGACCTAAGCAGCCGGATTGAAGTAGTGGTGTTTCCGGAAAATTACAAGAAATATTATGAACATCTCAGAGAAGATTTGCTTGTCTGGATAAAAGGCCGGTTTTTGGGTGAAGGAGAAAGCCGCAGGATCCAGCTGTTGCAGATTATGCCTTTATCAGAAGCTTTGCAGAAACAGGCAAAAAGGGTCATTGTGAGGGTTTTTCTCCCTGGCATAGAAGAGTCTGTGCTTGAGGAGTTAAAGGCCCTATTGATTGAAAATAAAGGAAGGTGTCCAGTTTTCTTTGAGCTCGAGAGGCCCCATTCCTTCAAAGCGACAGTCCAGTCTTTGGAAGTTCAAGGCGTGGTTCCTTCGGAGGAACTCACAAATAAGATTGAACAATTGCTTGGAGAAAAATCTGTCTTTATTGAATATTGAGTAAACATGGGACACAATACCTATTCCTCTATTTTTATATTTTCTTTTCCTACCCGTCTTCCCTTTCATCAGAACTCTTCCTGCTATTCCTTCGAGTTTCTTTATAATCAATAGGAAAAAAGTGATAATTCAAGACTTGGACCCATCGTCACACATCAGTTTGACAGAGTAAGAAGAAAAATGTTAATTAAAGTTAGTTTTTTCAGTGTGTTTGAGGCAAAACATGGCATATAAGATAATTGTTGCGGACAAGAGCCCTTCGGTTCAGAAAGCCATCCGGATGGCTTTTCCTGAATCTGAATTTACGCTCTATCCTTTCTCAGATGGAGAGGAAGCGTTGAAAGCTCTTCAGAGAATAAACCCAGACGCCGTGCTTTGCAATGTGAGTTTGCCGAATAAAGATGGATATGAACTGGCCTTTCACATAAAAAATTTAGGCCAATCCCAGAAAATTGGCATTGTGCTCCTCAAAGGGGCTTTTATGCCTTTAGATAGAGAGAAGACAGCTTCACTCGATTGCGATGCTATCATCCAAGAGCCATTTGATTCAGAAGAGTTGCTTCTGGCAGTTCGAAAAATCATTGAAGCAAAAAAAATTCCTCAGACACTTCCTGAAGAACCTGTCCTGGAGGAAGAAGAAACGCCTGTTGTCGAAGTTCAGCTTGATGAAAAAATCAACCAAAGGATTAAAAGCGAGATTTTGGAAATGGAGCGGGAATTGGAAAAGAGAGTGAAAAGGCAGGTTTTGGCAGAGCTTAAAGAGTGGTTCCGGGAAGAATGGATCAAGAAGGAAAAGGAAGATTCAAAATGAAAGAGAAATTGATACTCGAAAAAGCTTATGACCCTAAACCTGTAGAAGAGAAATGGGCAAAATTCTGGAAAGACGAAGGCTTGTTTACTCCAGACGCTTCCTCGCCAAAGCAAAAGTTTTCCATGGTTCTTCCCCCGCCGAATGTCACAGGTTCATTACATATGGGACACGCACTCTGCTTTACATTGCCTGATATTATCGCTCGGTGGAAAAGGATGCAGGGATATAATGTTCTCTGGCTTCCGGGGACCGACCATGCAAGCATTGCGGTGCATAACGTGATTGAGCAGGCCCTGGCTCAAAAAGGTTTAACGCGGGAAAAAGTGGGCCGCGAAGAATTTATAAAGATTGCCTGGGAATGGAAGGAAAAATATGGAGGGGTTATCACGCAGCAATTGAAGAAACTTGGGCTTTCCCTTGATTGGTCCAGGGAACGATTCACCCTTGACGAAGGGTTTTCTAAGACAGTTCAGTATGTGTTTGTTTCTCTTTACAAAGAGGGGCTTATATATAGGGATTATTATCTTGCGAATCGCTGTCCACACTGCGGCACGGTTCTTTCAGATATAGAAATCGAGCATAAAGAATTACAGTCTAAACTTTATTATATCAAATATCCTTTGCTGGACTCAGAAGAACACATCGTTGTTGCAACAACCCGGCCAGAGACAATGTTAGGAGATACTGGTGTAGCTGTCCACCCTGATGATAAGCGCTATCTGCCCTACCATGGGAAAAAAGTCCTTCTTCCTTTAATCCACAGGGAAATACCTGTAATCACAGATGAGATGGTGGAACAGGAGTTCGGGACTGGTGCTGTTAAGGTGACTCCTGCACACGACCCCACGGATTTTGAATTAGGGAGGCGGCATAACCTGGAGCAAGTGATTGTTATCGATGGCTCGGGGAAGATGACAGAGGCAGCAGGAAAGGAATTTCACGAGTTAGACCGGTTCGAATGCAGGGTAAGAGTTCTTTTAAAGCTCAAAGAAGAAGGGCTATTAGAAAAAGTCGAAGATTATCAGCATGCTGTTGGCCATTGTTATCGCTGTAAAACAATCATAGAGCCTCATCTTTCCTGGCAGTGGTTTGTAAAGATTGCTCCAATTGCAAAAGAGGCCATTCGGGTAGTGGAGGAAGGGAAAATACAATTCATTCCGCAAAATTGGACCAAGACCTATTTTGAGTGGATGTATAACATTCATGACTGGTGCATTTCCCGCCAGCTCTGGTGGGGACACCGCATCCCTGCCTGGTACTGCCAGGATTGCCAGCACGTAACCGTGGCTATGGAGACACCAGAAGCATGTGAGCTCTGCAAGAGTAAAAACATCGTCCAGGATGAGGACATACTGGATACATGGTTCAGTTCGGCTCTCTGGCCTTTTGGGACGCTTGGATGGCCTGAAGAGACAGAGGATTTAGAGGTATTTTATCCCACAGACCTAATGGCGACCGGATTTGACATCATATTTTTCTGGATCGCCAGGATGATTATGATGGGCCTAAAATTTATGAAGGATATTCCTTTCAAGCATGTGTTTATCAACGGATTAGTCAGGGATTTTAAGAAACGCAAGATGAGTAAGTCTGAAGGAAATATCATCGACCCCCTCGAAATAATTGAAACATATGGAACCGATGCACTCCGGTTTACTCTGTCAGCACTGGCCATCCCTGGCATGGATATTTCCCTTTCTGAGGAACGAATGGCTGGCTACAGGGCCTTTGTGAATAAAATTTGGAATGCTTCTCGCTTTGTGCTGATGAATCTTGAAAAGGAAAAAATGGAAATAAATGATGATGAGCTTACCCTTGCTGACCAATGGATCCGCAGCCGGATTGCACGAATCATCAATGATGTGAATACAGCTTTAGAACAATATAAGTTTTATGAAGCTGCAGACAAATTGTATCACTTCATATGGCATGAATTCTGTGACTGGTATGTTGAGCTTGTAAAGCCGGCCTTAAAGGACAATAACAAGACCAGCCGTGCCGTTCTTGTGGATACGTTGGATGCTGGACTTCGGCTTCTTCATCCATTCATGCCTTTTGTGACTGAAGAAATCTGGCAACATCTCCCCTGTGCTGGCAGGTCTTTGATGGAGGCTTCCTTTCCCCAGTCGCAACCTGAGTGGATTGACCATAAAGTAGAGAATGTAATGGGAGTCTTGCAGGACGCCATAATTACAGTCAGGACTATAAAAGCCGAAAATAAGATTCCTCTTAGACAGAAAATAAACCTGTTGATAAAAGCGAATAAAAAGGAAGACAAGGAAATTGTGCGCCAGCATAGCAGGTATTTACAGGCGTTGGCCTTTATTCAGGACATCACTTTTTGTGATGATTTTCCTGAAGGAAAAAAATTTCTAAAAGGATTTTCCGGGTCATTAGAAATTGCCATTCCTCTTGAAGAAGGCCTGGTGAATCTTGATAGAGAAAGACAAAGGCTTGAAAGAGAACTTGCCAAAGTTATTGAAGAAGCACGAAAAATCGAAAGCAGGCTTCACAATAAGAATTTTCTAAACCGTGCGCCAAAGCAGGTGATTCGTAAGACAGAAGAAAGACTCCATGAGCTTGAAGCAAAGGAAGTTAAAATCAAAGAGACTTTAGAGCACATAAGCCAGCTCCTCTGAGATACATTGAAATAAAGGCTGAAGAAAGATTTGCTTGCGATTTTATAATGAAGATTGGGAAGACAATATATCATGTAGAGAGTTGCTCCTCGACTAATGATATAGCCAAGGAGTTGATTCTCCATGGAGCAGAGGAAGGCACTGTTGTAATTTCTGAAACTCAGGAGAAAGGGAGGGGGACAAAAGGCCGCCAGTGGCTTTCAATCCCAAGGAAAGGCATTTATTTATCTGTTATTCTGAGGCCGCAAAAAACAGATGTTTCCATCCTTCCTTTACTTGCAGGTGTGGCGGTAATAGATTCGATCCTTGAGACGACAGGAATTCGCGTTTATCTCAAGTGGCCTAATGATATAGTTTGGGATAGGAAAAAACTTGGGGGCATTCTTTCAGAAAGCTGTTTTGCAGGGAAGCACCTTCACTATGTCATCTTGGGAATCGGCCTTAACGTGAGCCATCTGAAGAAAGATTTTCCTGAAGAAATTCGAGATTTTGCCACATCTTTACGGCTTATTTCCAGAAAAAGCATGAAAAAGGATGCTCTTCTTGAGAAAATTTTGCATACTTTAAATCTATGGTATGATATTTTTTTAGAGAGCCACGCTCGTAAGATCATCCGGGCAGTTGAAAACTGCTCTCCATTTTCTTCGGGAGACATCATCGAGGTGGAAACTTCCAGGGGCCAGGAAACAGGCGTGTATCAAGGGATCGATTCACATGGGAGATTGATTCTTGAAATCCAAGGAGAAAAGAGGTCTTTTCTGGCAACTGAAATTTTGTCTCCTATTCAAAAAAAAGGAGAATAAACATGCTTTTAGCAATAGATATAGGAAATACAAATATCGCCCTGGGTGTTTTTGAAGGGGAAAAATTATTAAAGCACTGGAGAATTCGGACAGAAAGAGAAAAAACATATGAAGAATATTCTATTACTATATTGAACCTCCTTTCTCTTGTGGGGATAGAAAGAAGAGAAATTTCCTCTGTAATCTTATCCAGCGTTGTCCCCCCTTTGACGCCTGTGTTTCAAGATTTAAGCCGCATCTTTTTTCATGTGAGGGCATTGGTCGTGGGGCCTGGTCTAAAAACAGGGATGCCTATTCTTTATGATAATCCTATTGAGGTAGGAGCCGACAGAATAGTTTCTGCTGTGGCAGCTTTTCACAAGCATGGAGGCCCCTGCATCGTGGTTGATTTTGGGACAGCAATAACCTTTGATGCTGTTTCTGAAAAAGGGGAGTATCTTGGCGGTGCAATCGCTCCAGGTATTCAAATTGCAGCAGAAGCCCTCTATCTCAAAACAGCAAAGTTGCCGCGTATTGAAATAAGAAAACCACGTAATGCCATAGGACGCACGACTGAAAACAGCATGCAGTCAGGGCTTTATTTTGGATACATTGGCCTAGTAAGTAATATCATCTCAGAATTCAGAAAAGAATTAGGCATGGACGCCAAGGTCATTGTCACAGGAGGATTTGCAGTTTTTGTAGAGAAAGAAAGACATCGGGTTGATTTTTATGAGCCCAATTTGATTCTTGATGGCCTTAGGATTTTGTATGAGAAAAATAAACAGGAGATCCAGCTGTAAACGGAATTGGACATATGACGAGTAAAAAGAGTCAATATTTTCAAACGATTGCCCGCTATTATATGGAACTACGAGGTGCCCCCTTTTTTCTATCGCCAAAGGAAATGCTTCTTGTGGACAGGTGGGAACGAAAAGGTATTCCTTTGAGAGTGGCAATTGAGGGCATAAAAAAGGCTTTCGATGTTTGTCGAAAAGTCAGCAGGAGCAAGAGAAGTACTTTCTCTTTGAGTTTCTCTCATCCGCATGTGATGAAATCTTTCGCTCTTTACCAGGAAAGAAAGGTCGGAGGTCGTAGTAAACCGGTTATGGCTAACGGCCAAAGGTCAAAGATAATAGAAGCAGTGGAGGGGTTTTTGAACGCTCTCCCTATTCAAGTGGCCTATCTAAAGCAGGTCTACATACAGGTTAGGAACATTCTTTCAAAAGAAGATTTAGACGAGAAGGAACTGGAAGAATTGGAGGAGAGAATCGAAGGGCTTATCGTGCAGAATGCAGATGAAAAAGTCATGAAATGCATGAAAAAAGAGGTCAAAGTAGAGTATGAGCTTGAATCCGGGGATGAATTCAACCGGATTTTACGAATAAAATTGGTAAAACACACAAGAGAGAAGCATAAAATTCCATATGTCTCACCTTTCTATTATTAAGGTGAACAAAAAGGTGAACAATCGAAATGCAACATAAGATTCTTTCCCTGCTTCGAGAAAATAAAAGACAGGGTACAAGCTTTACAAGAATTATGAGAGAGCTGCGGCTGTCCCACAAAGAAAAAAGAACTGTGCAGAAATGTTTAAGAGAATTAGAAAAAGACGGGGTTGTTGTGCGATTTAAGAGAAAATATTTCCCTATCGCAAAGACAAACATCATTCGTGGAAGTTTTTCTGGTTCTGATAGAGGATTTGGATTCGTCATCCCCGAAGGCAAGCAGCTGGAAGACATCTTTATTCCTCCACGGCATACAAAAGATGCCTTGACAGGCGACATTGTAGAGGTCCTTGTAAAAGAAAACGGGAAAAAGGGCAAACCAGAAGGAAAAGTTATCAAAATCGTAAAAAAGGAAAGGCGGAAGATTTTAGGTATCTACAAAGAACACCTTGGAAAGCCGTTTTTACTTCCGTTTGATTTTACTTCCCAAGGAGATGTTGCGATTGTTCAATCAAAAGTCCTTCATCCAAAGCAAGGAATGGTTGTTGCTGTGGAACGGGAGGCATTGCGTTTGACAGACGTCTTTGGCTACCCTGATGATCCTGGGGTAGATACAAATGTCATCAAGGAGAAATACCAACTTCTTTCTGCTTTTTCCAAAGAAACTATAAGAGAGGCAGAAGCCATATCTGGGGAAATAAGCCAAGAATTAAGGCAGAACCGGAAGGTTTACCGAGAGTGGATGACTGTCACTATTGATGGAGAAAGCGCACAGGACTTTGATGATGCTGTGAGCATAAAACAGCTTGATGGAGGAAGATTTCTTCTTGGCGTTCACATTGCAGACGTCTCCCATTATGTAAGACCAGGGTCGTTTTTGGACAAAGAGGCATACAGGAGAGGAACAAGTGTTTATTTTTCAGATGAGACGCTTCCTATGTTACCTGAAAAGCTCTCCAATTATATTTGCAGCTTGCGGCCTAAAGAGGAAAAATTGACGTTTTCCGTGTTGATTGAGTTCGATAAAGAAGGAAACATGAATAAATCAAACTTCCATCTGTCTTTGATCCAGACTGCAGAGAGGATGACTTATGATTCTGTGTTTAAGATATTTAATGAAGACATAGCCGAACGACGGAAGTATTCACAGTTAATCTCTGACCTTTTGCTCATGAGAACTCTTGCCCGCATATTGCGGAGAAAAAGAGTGGAGCAAGGAAGCCTCGATTTCGACATTGAAGAACCCGAACTCGTGTATAAAGAAGGATTACTTCATTCTGTGGCTCTATTCGAAGCAAATGAAGCGCATCAGGTAATAGAAGAATTTATGGTTGCAGCTAATGAGGCTGTAGCTTCTTATCTGACTCAAAGAAATGTCCCTATTTTATACAGAATACACCCTTCCCCAGCACGGGAAAGAATAGAGAAACTCAGGGAGATATTGGCTCATTTTGGGCTTTCCATTCCCCCTGCTAAAAAAGTAACTTCAAAAAATTTGCAGCGCATATTGAATCAGGTGAAAGGAAGGCCCGAAGAGAAGTTTATTACAGTCCAGGTCCTAAGAAGTTTGAAGCTTGCAGTCTATTCTGAGGAGAACAAGGGGCATTATGGCCTTGCGAAGAAGATGTATACGCATTTCACGTCTCCTATCAGGAGATATCCTGACTTAGTTGTTCATAGGGTCTTAAAAAGTTTTTGCCAGCGGCAAAAAGTAAACAAAATCCCTCTCTCTTCCATTGCCCGCCACTGTTCAGAACAGGAAAGAAATGCCAGCGATGCGGAACGCGACCTGTTGAAATGGCGAATTTTCCGGGTATTAAAGAGGAAGCTTGGTGAGGAATTTGATGGGATTATCGTGGATATTTCGAAAGCAGGTCTGGTTGTGGAATTGAAAGATTATTTTGTTGAAGGGCTGATTCCTTTCATGGATTTGGATGGAGATTATTTTTATAGAAAGAATAAAAAGACAATTATTGGGCGGAGAAGCGGCGCTAAATATGAACTTGGGGATTGGGTCAAAGTGACTCTTGTCTCTGTCGATCCACTTCTACAAAGGATGCATCTGGTTTTGACTCCACATAAAGAGGGAGAAAGCAGGTGAATACGAACTTATTTGATGCTGCGGTATATTTTCCTCCTCCATCTGGGAAACAATCAATAGTAGCTACCTTGCGTATTCAGGGGAAAAAGATCCCTGCCACTATCCATTTTTATGAGAAAGAGCAAAGGAATAAAGAAAATCAGACTTTTGTTCGAATCCAATTATCATGCCATCTTCCTTTATATTGGAAGGACTCCTTTGAAGTGATT
>DAOUSP010000123.1 GCA_030627155.1 Candidatus Aminicenantota bacterium | reverse complement strand
CATAGTCAGTAGTTTTTCAAGTAAAGCCCTCATTTTAAACCATGTTGCAATGGGAAAATGTAACGGAAGAGTAAATTATAAGAAGAGAAAAGGGGGAAACGTTGAATTGTCATTCCAAAAAAGGGGGCTTCTACGTGAATATGTAAATATTCAATTTGAAGGAGATTATTTAGAAGGAAATGTACGTCAATTTTATTTAGATCCTATTATTAAACCTACTGGGTTCCCTTGGCCGGTATCCTCACCTGCATGGGGAAGATTTGCTTTTTCTCAAGGACGAATGACTGCAGATGTTGAATTCAGGGATAATATGGTTATTTCACATCCTGACAGGTTTCCTTTTCGGGGGTACGTCAAGGTCGATTGGGATGGAGCCGACTCCTTATCTTTTTACTCTCAAAATTTGATTTCGACTTTTGCTAAAGTAGAGCTTCAGTCAAAACTGGTTATTGGTGAAAGCATGGATACTGTGATTCTTGGGGAGGTCTTAGATCTTAAGGAGGCTCGCCGCTTTACGTCACTCATATTACAGAAAGATTTCGATATTCCAGAGATAAGAGGAAGTGGCTCAGCAGAAGTCCGGATATTTGGGAATGTTAACTTTCCGCAAGTTTATACAGAATTTTCTTTATCTCCTGCCGGTTTTAATGGATTTAATGCACAATCTGTTGTAGGCGAAGCAGAATTAATAAAGGAGGATTTTTTAGGGAGATTTACTGTTGTAGATCCTTTATTGGAAGGAAAAATTAGTGTAGTTGCCAATAAAAAGGAATCAAAAACAGATATACGTCTAAAGAAAGGTTATATTGAAAATATTCTTCCTTCTTTGGAAATTAATTTTCCTCTTAAAGGTATTACGTCCGGCACATTCAGCTTTAAACAGATTGGGGTTGAGACGCAATTGTACGGGGAGTTTTCAAGTCCCAAGATGATTTTTTCAGGGCAGGTTTTGTCAAATGTAAAAGGCAAGTTAGATTTAAAAGGAAATTCTTTTTCTTTTCCAGAGCTTCAGTTTGAATTGTATAAAGGACATGTTAAAGGCCTTGCTTCTCTGAATCTTTTAACTGAAAAATTTAATGTTGATATTAATTGCGATGATATAGATCTTTCTTCGTTATTTAGTGAGGGCAAAGGGAATGTTTCTTTTATGTTAAAGGGAGGAGGATTTTTTGGGCAGGATTTTGCACTGGGCGATTTTGAAATTAAAGACCTGGGTATATCCCCATTTCAGAAAACCGAAGCTAAGGGGAAACTGAAAGTTGGCTTTTCTCAGCAGGATATTCATCTTGAAGTAGATGGAAATTTCTTTCCAGGCAAGAACAACTTTTTTGTGTCACTGGATGTTCCATATGCCGATGCTCCTCTTTCAGGAGAAATAAAAGGCGTATTCACTAATTTTGACATACTTATTCCTTGGAAAGGAGGAGAAGGCGTTATAAATTATCTAGCCCAAATTAAAGGGCCGAAAACTTATCCTGAAGTAAAAGGAGCAATTGATTTCAATGGGACTACTTTTCCTTTGGCAAAGTTTGCCCATGCATTAAGAGATTATTCTGGATTGATCTTTATTGAGAATGGGGAGTTTTCCTTACGGTCTCTTCAAGGGACTTTAGGTAAAGGGGAAATTCAGGGGTCCGGACGCATGAAAGTAGGAAAGGCAGGTGTTGAAGAAATCAATATTGTTGTAAATGGAAAAAACATGTTGATTTCGCCATTGGAACGGACAAGGGTCCTTGCGGATGGAACACTGGCATTAACCAAAGACCAGAATCGTTTTGTGTTAGAAGGTGAATTACTGGTCAATAAATTGTCATGGAGGCGTGAACTGACCGAGAAGTTTGCCTTTTATTCCACTCCTTATTACATATCCCAGAGAGAGCCAACTTTTTTTGATGATTTAATTTTGAACATTAGACTTAAGTGTAATGAAAATGCATGGATGGAAAATTCTTTGGGGAGAATTCATGCAAGGTTTAATTTAAATATAATGGGCAATATCAATTCCCCTATTTTATTGGGTGACATAGAAGCGTTGGGCGGAGAGGTCTATTTTCAAGACAGGGATTTTAAAATATTGAGGGGCCGTGTTGGGTTTTTCAACCCTTCGACCATTGAACCTTATTTAAATTTTTTGGGTGAATCATATGTCAAGGATTATCGGGTGACTTTTTCTTTGGATGGGCTTCTTGACAAGCTTAACCCTGAATTTAGCTCATCACCACCGCTTCCCCCTGAGGATGTCCTGGCGCTTCTTGCTTTGGGTGAGGCATTTAAAAGGACATATTCTTATGATAGAAGCACACAATTAAGCACTGCTTCCCTCCTTTCTTTTCAACTCTCAGAGGAAGCCAAGAAGCGTGCAGAAAAACTTTTTATTATAGACAGGTTCAGAATCGATCCTTTTATTATGGGGTCATCTGCTGAGATGACTGCCCGGTTGACTGTGGGGAAAAAAATATCAAGAAACTTCACTTTATTGTATTCAACGAACCTGACTACACAAAGGGAAGAAATCACAAGAATTGAATGGGAATTGATGGATGACTTCTCAATTGTTGGAACAAGGGATGAGAAAGGTCGTATAAGTATTGATGTTAAAATTCACAAAAGGTTTTAATTTGATGGACAAAAAGGTGTTTATATTTTATTGTGCCATCTTTTATATTTTTTTGGCTCCATTCACTTGGGGGGCTCTTTCCTCTCCCCAAGCAAAAACTCCATTCATATCGGAAGTTTCCATAGAGGTTATAGGAGCCCCAAGTTCAGAAGAGCATGAAGATTTAATTCCAATAAAGGCAGGAGAGCCTTTTTCTATTAAAAGAATATCGGATAGCATCAAGCAGTTATATAAAACAAGACTTTTTTCTGACATTCAGATTTTGAGGGAAGGAGACACACGCGTGAAATTGATTTTTATTATGACGCGTACACTCCATGTCCGGAAAATAAATTTTCTGACGAAGAATAGACTTTCCACAAAAAAAATTAAAAAAGGCCTTTATGCTTTGCAAGAAGGAGGTCCATTTTTAGAGAATAAACTCACAAATGCTGTAGAAGAGATAAAAATGTTGTTAAACGAGGAAGGATATTTTGACCCAAAGATTACAGCATTTGTTGATAAAGACCCTGAGAATGCGCTTGTGGATGTGTATTTCAGGATTGATTCTGTCCGAAGGTTTGTAATCCATGAAATTATATTTGATGGAGATAAAATTATTTCAGAAGAACAGTTGAAGAAGGAAATGAAAAGTAAAGAGGGAAAGATTTTTATTCCCTCAGACCTGGAAAAAGATATCGAGAAACTTAAAGAAGTCTACAACTCTCTGGACTATCACCGGGCAGAGATAAAAGTCATGGATAAGATATTTAATGAAGACAAAGGCACTGTGTCCTTATTACTGAATGTTGAACCCAATGAAAAAATCGATATTATTGTGAAAGGAGCTAAAGTCCCGCTAGACATTCTTTTCCCTATTTGGGAAGCAAGAATTTTTGAAGAATGGGGTCTATCTGAAGGAGAAGCAAAAATCATTGCTTATATGAGAAAAAAAGGTTACTTATTTTCTTCTGTTTCCTCTCATATAGAGCGAGGGAATAATCTTATCCGCGTTGTATATAAAGTTAGTCCAGGGAGAAAATACAAGATTCAGGACATTGCTTTTCAGGGGATTCGCTATTTTTCGCCTTCTCAAATCCGGGATGAGCTTGAAATAAGGAAAAATATTCCTTTTTTCTCGGATATAGATGGAGCAAGGATATTTGAACTGCCAGAAGAGATAGAAAACCTTTACAAAACACATGGGTTTTCCGAGACCAGGGTTGATTTAAATTTCAAAAAGGCAGGGAGAGGAATAAAACCTATTTTTTATATTGAAGAAGGAGAACAAGAAAAAATCAAAGATATTTCTTTTGAGGGAGCTTCCTTTTTCGAGCAGGAAAAACTCATGGGTCAGATAATTTCTGCACAAGAAGGCCCCTTTTATTATCCAAATGTTCAAAAAGATGTTGAAAAATTAGAGACTTTTTATCTCAATCATGGATTCAGGGGAACTGAAGTCGAGGCACGTATGAATAAAGTCGGAGAGAATATTTTCTCTATTTGTTTTCAAATAAAAGAAGGAAAAAGAGTCAAGGTCAAGAAAATTATTATAACAGGAAACCTCATCACAAAAAAAAGTGTTATTCTCCGTGAGATTTTAATAAAAGAGGATGACTATGCTCGGTATGATTTAATCCGGGAAACAAAGAGGAGGTTAGAAAGATTAGGTGTTTTTACTGAAGTGAAGATCGAGGAAATTTCTTTATCCCAGGATCAAGAAAGTTTATTAATTAGTTTAAGAGAGGGAGAAAGAAATTATTCAAGCTTAGGAATAGGGATAGAGACAAAAAATGAGCCCCGCTCATTTGAAGTGTGGAATAATGTCATCAGGCCTCGAGGTACTGCAGAATTTATCAGGAGCAACTTGTTTGGTTCGGCTGCCCAGCTAAGTGTTGTAGGGCAGATAAGCTTGAAAGAAAAAAGAGGCGTAATATCTTGGGAGCAGCCATATTTTTTTGGAATTCAGATGCCAACATATATAAATGCGTGGCTTGAGAAGGAGGAAAGAAAAAGTTATAGCTTTGACCGTCGCGGGATAAGTTTAACCTCTATAAAATCACTCTCTGAAACAGGCGACATGGTTTTATTATCCACTTTGCGGTTAGCCAGGACAACATTATTTAATCTCCAGGTTTCTGAGTCCGAAGTTGACCGTCAGCATTTCCCATTTTCGGCTTCATCTATTT
>DAOUSP010000001.1 GCA_030627155.1 Candidatus Aminicenantota bacterium | reverse complement strand
CTTGATAATTGCCGTGCTCCTTCATCTATTCAATGGTCAAGAGATGTTGAAGAGAAGGTGAAAGAATTAGAAAAAGCCATTCCAGATGATTTTACCATAGTCGCCAATAAAAGATTTACAGCCATAAAAATGATTGAAATGGAGAAGAGCTATTTTACTCAAATGCTTGAGGAAATAAATCCTCCATTGAAAAAAATCTTGACCGGATAAGAGAAAATTTAGAAAAAATGCATAATGCTCCTGCTTATGAAGTGATTGCAGCAGAAAGGCATCACCTTGCACTCAAAATATTTGAAGAAACCAGCCAGGTGAAAAGAGGAGCAAAGTTAGGAGTATTGGAAAAAATCGATGATGTTATTATGCATCCCTTTCTTGGATATCTCATCCTTATTGCTGTTTTTTTTAGCTTTTTCTTTGCTATATTTAAAATCGGAGGGCCTCTGGAGGAATTACTGCTGGGTCCATTTAGTCATTTTCGGCAATTTCTTTCTCTTGAGCTTGGTTCCGGGGGCTTATACTATGTGGTTGACGGATTCGTTCAAGGCTTAGGAGGGGGGCTCGCGATTGTTTTGCCTTATTTTATTCCCCTTCTTTTTCTTATGTCCCTACTTGAGGATATTGGTTATCTTGCCAGGGCGAGTTTTTTAATGGATACTTTTATGCATCGCATCGGCCTTCATGGAAAATCTGTATCTTCCTTTATATTGGGGTTTGGGTGTAGTGTCCCGGCTATTGTTTCCACCCGAATACTTGAGTCAAGGAGGGATAGAATCATTACGGCTCTCCTAATCCCATTCATTCCATGTTCGGCGCGTACAACTATTATTATGGCACTTGTAGCGTTTTATCTGGGGCCTCTCTGGGCATTGGGATTTTATATTTGTATTCTAATTATTTTGGGGGTATTGTCTCGGATTATTTCTCTTTTTTTTGAAACGCCTTCTCCTGGATTGATTCTGGAGATTCCTACATTAAAAATACCATCGTTGACCAACATCATGAAGAAAACTTATTTTCAACTTAAATCATTCATTCTGTTTGCTTGGCCTGTGCTCATTATTGGAAGTGTTATTTTAGGGTTAATGCAATTTTTTAATTTAGACCATGTAATAAACATTATTCTATCTCCATTGGTAGAAAAAGGACTGGGGCTGCCCCCTGGGCTTGGAGTAACGCTTATTTTTGGGTTTTTACGAAAAGAGCTTTCTTTGATTATGATGCTTCAGTCGCTTGGCGTGGGCTATCAAGATTTGATGACAGTAATCACCCAACAGCAGTTGATTGTGTTTACTGTTTTTGTGAGTTTTTTTATTCCTTGTCTTTCCACAGTTGCTATCATGTGGAAAGAAATTGGGAAGAAGATAGCCATGATTTCTATTGGGTTGAATATCAGTGTGGCAATTATTCTTAGCCTTTTAGTAAGGCTGATTTTAAGTGTATAGACAATCTGTTAGCGCCTATTTTCGAGAATTACTATAGCTGTGGCATATGTCGAAAGATGCGCCAGAGATACATGGGCTTTTTCAAAGGGGAATGCTTCTTGGATGTCGATTTCCAGTTGGGGCTTTCCTGAAGGAAGATTAATAACGCCAATCTTTGTCCAGCCCACTTTTCTTCCCAGGGCTTTAAAAAATGCTTCTTTTGCAGCGAATCGTGCAGCTAAATGCTGATATTGATTCTTTTTGCCTGAGCAATAACGAATTTCTTCTGAAGTAAATATCCGTTTAAAAAACCGGGGATTTTTCTCTGCCAATTTTTTTACCCGTTCGACTTCAATGATATCGATACCTATTCCTTTTATCATAAAACCTCTCTATTAACCTGAATTGTTCATAAAAATTACCGATACTTTTTATATAATAAATTATATCAAGATATTAAGCATAATTTTCTTGTAATTGGGTAAATTATTTTGTTTTTGGGTTTCTTAATTTTTTTAAAACTTCCTTAGCTGCGGTTTTCCCGATTATTTGTGCCAGTTGTTCTGAATCGGCCCTTTTTATGTCTTCTATACTTTCGAATGAAGTAAGAAGTTTGGCCTTTCTTTTATTCCCTATACCTGGAACTTCATCTAATATTGAGGAAAAGCTTTTCTTTGCCCGCCGCAAGCGGTGATATGATAAAGCGAAACGGTGGGCTTCGTCTCTTACGTTCTGAATGAGTTTTAATGCAGGAGAAGTCCGCTCCAGGCAGATGCCATTTTTTTGGGAAGCAGTAAAAATTTTCTCCTCCTTTTTGGCTATAGAAATTAATGAAGGTTCCTGTGCTCCTATCTTGTCGAGGACTCCTTTTGTAGCATGCAGTTGCCCTTTTCCTCCATCTACTAAAATGATATCAGGGAAAGGATGCTGCTCTTTTTTTACCTTTGTGTAATGCCTCTGGATGACTTCCTTAAGACTTGCAACATCATTTGGCCCTTTTACCGTGGTGATTTTGAATTTTCTGTATTTGCTTTTTTTGGGTTTTCCATCTTCGAAGACAACCAGAGACCCTACAGATTCTTCACCGCCTGTGTTGGAAATGTCAAATCCTTCTATCCGCCGAGGTAATCGGTCTAAATGAAGCAAGTTTTTCAATTCAATTAAGGGAGTCAATTCATCTTGTTTTTTTTGAAGCAAAACCTGTGCGTTTTTATTTGCAAGGTCCACTAATTGTTTATTTTTCCCCCTGCATGGGACAATTATTTCTATTTTTTTTGATTTTTTGGTTGATAAATATTGAGATAAATTTGTGAGATTGGCAGGTTTTAAGGGCAGAAGAATTTTATCTGGAAAGTCCACCTGTTCCTTATAAAAACTTATGAGCCGGGCAGAAAGAATTTCTTCGTCTGGAATCGGTTTGTCTTCTTGAAAGAATAAGCTTTCAGACTCAATTACATTTCCATGCCGCATAAAAAATACATAAATTGCAATACTGGATTGTTGGCGAGCAAACCCGATAATATCTATGTTTTCAATTTTAGAAGAAATTATTTTTTGTTTTGCCTTGATGTTTTCGATACTCTGAATGAAATCTCTCCAATGGGCAGCCTGCTCGTATTCAAGATTATCAGCGGCTTTGCGCATTTTTTGTTTTAGAATACGCGTCAGTTTACCCGACTTCCCTTCGAGAAATAACACAGCATTAAGGATATTTTCATGATAGTCTTCCTTTGAAATGAAACCGACACATGGGGCAGTGCAGAGTTTCATGTCATATTCTAAACAGGGGCGTTTTCTTTTGTGGGGAAGTGGGTCCTGGCAGGAGCGTATCCCAAAGTATTTATTCAGCAGGTGTATGATTTTACGTGCCTGGTGTGCGGGGTGAAAAGGGCCGAAGTATTTAGAGCCGTCTGATTCTATTTTTCTTGTGAGAGAAATGCTCGGAAAATCTTCTTGAACAGTCAATTTCAAGTATGGAAAACTTTTGTCGTCCTTGAGTCTGAGATTGAATTTTGGCTGGTATTTTCTGATGTAATTATTCTCGAGAAAAACTGCCTCTTTCTCGGAATCTGTTAAGATATAGTCAATTATTTCTGTTTCTCGTAGAATATATTTAATTTTTGAATCCGATGTTGGGAGAAAATACGATTTTACACGGTTTCTTAATAAGTTCGCCTTCCCTATGTAAATGATGTTGTTTTCTCTATCTTTAAAAAAATAGATTCCAGGCTTTTCTGGAAGATTCTCGCATTGAGCTCGAAGTTTATTCAAGTGGGTACTAAGCAATTTCTAATTCCCCCTTTTTCAGCTTATTAAGCTCGTCTCTCAGTTTGGCGGCTTTTTCAAATTCTAAATTTTTTGCTGCCTCTTTCATTAATCTTTCCAATGTTTCTATTCTTTGTTTTCGGACTTGTGGACTAAGATAAACATCTTTTTCTTCTCCAATACGTGAATAATCAAAATAATCCCTTTCATATATGCTTGATAATACCTCGTCAATACGTTTCTTGATGGATTGAGGTGTAATGTGATGTTTTATGTTATATTCATGTTGAATCTTGCGCCTACGGTTTGTCTCTGCGATTGCCTGTTTCATGGATTTAGTGATGACATCAGCATAAAGGATGACTTTTCCTGATAAATTGCGTGCAGCCCTGCCAAATGTTTGGATGAGGGATCGAGCAGAACGGAGGAAGCCTTCCTTATCAGCATCAAGAATAGCAACAAGGGAGACTTCAGGGAGGTCCAATCCTTCGCGCAGAAGATTGATGCCTATTAAAGCATCGAAAGCACCTTTTCTAAGGTCTCTTAAGATTTTAACACGGTCCAAAGTATCAATTTCTGAATGAAGATATCGAACTCTTAGCCCTAATTCATGGTAGTAATGCGTGAGATCCTCTGCCATTCTCTTTGTCAGTGTGGTGACGAGCGTTCGTTCATTTTTTTGTGCTTTTGATTTGATTTCTGCCATGAGGTTATCGATTTGCCCCTTGATGGGCCGGACTTCAACTTCTGGGTCTGTAAGACCTGTGGGTCGGATGATTTGCTCGATTACACGATTTCTAGATTTTTTCAGCTCATAAAGGCCTGGGGTAGCTGATACATAGAGAACCTGATTAACTTTTTCTTCAAATTCTTTGAATTGCAGTGGGCGGTTATCAAACGCAGAAGGCAATCTGAAACCATGCTCGATAAGAGTTCTTTTCCGGGATCGGTCGCCGTAATACATCCCACCGATTTGCGGAATGGTCACATGGGACTCATCGATAATAACAAGAAAATCAGAAGGGAAATAATCAAGAAGAGTATAAGGTGGCGCACCTGGCTGGCGAAGGCTGAGATAAAGCGAGTAGTTTTCTATTCCTGGACACCAGCCGAACTCCTGTAGCATTTCTAAGTCGAAAAGTGTTCTTTCTTCGATTCTGTTAGCTTCAAGGATTTTTCCCTGGCTTTTGAAGAAATCGATTCTTTCTTGAAGCTCTTTTTTTATACTGTGAATCGTGTAATCGAGTATGTCTTTTGGGGTTGAAAAGAAAGTCGTAGGGTAAATGACAGCTTTGCTAAACGATTCTAAAGTTCTACCGAGCAGAGGATCGATTAGTTCGATGTTTAAAATTCGATTGCTGTCAAGTTCTACTCGGTAAGCATACTCTTCATGAGAAGGAAAGATGTCGATAATATCTCCTCTGACTCGAAAAGACCCCCTCTTGAATTCATCTTCCTGGCGTTGATATTGAATATTTACAAGCTTTTCTAAGATTTCTTTCCTGGTTATTTGCTGGTTTTTTTCGAGCGTAAAGCACATGGACGCATATGTCTGAGGAGAACCAATCCCGTAAATACATGAGACAGACGCTACAATGATAACATCTGTTCGCTGGAAGAGGGCGTTTGTGGCGCTTAGTCTCATGCGGTCGATTTCGTCGTTGATTGTTGCTTCTTTTGAAATATATGTGTTTGTTGCCGGGATGTATGCTTCGGGCTGGTAGTAGTCGTAATAGCTAACAAAATATTCAACCGCATTTTCAGGGAAAAATCGGCGAAACTCCTGGTATAACTGAGCTGCAAGAGTTTTGTTATGGGAGATAACAAGAACCGGTCTGTCCGCCTGGGCTATAACATTTGCCATGGTGAATGTCTTGCCAGAACCAGTGACTCCCATAAGAACCTGGTGTCTTATGTTTTTCTCAAGTCCCTCGCAAAGCTGTTCGATGGCTTTGGACTGATCACCTTTTGGCTGGAACTCGGAATAGAGTTTGAATCTTTTCATTAAAGGTATTATAGCAAAAAAAGAGATAACGGGCTTGCCAGATTCATAGGGTTGACCATATTAGTTTTAGAAATTCATTGACAGATTAATTCAGGGCTTTTAGAATGAGCAACAATGGAGGAAAAATCATGAAAAGATTTTTTGTATTAATTTCTTTATTATGTATTCTGATTTGGGTTAATGCTTGTGCTCCGACAGCAACAGTGACATCAACAGGAGGACCTTCAATAAGCGAAGCCCAAGCAGAGAGGTATGATGGACCTAAGGCCCGTTTGGCCGTAGGAGAGTTTAATGATAAGACAGCAAGAGGGGGTGGAAACCAGGGATGGTTATCGATGTTCGGTGTAAGTTGGAAACAGATTGGGGATGGTATGAGGGAGATGTTGACAACTTCTTTGTTTCATACGAACCGCTACATTGTATTGGAGAGGGAACAGCTTGGTGAAGTCTTAAAAGAACAAGATTTAGGTGAGTCTGGCCGTATCAAAAAAGGGACAGAAGCAAAAATAGGAGAAATTTATGGTGCTGACCTTATCATTACAGCAGCAGTTACAGAATTTGATACAGGAACAAAGGGGCTTGCAGGAGGAACAAAAGTTCTTGGAGTAACGGTTGGTGGAGGAGTCAAAAAAGCACACATTGCAATAGATATTAGGATTATAGATGCCAATACATCTCAAGTTGTTGCGGCTACAAGTGTTGAAGGAGATGCTAGTAGCTTTGGAGTTGGAGGGGCCGCAAATATAGGAGGGAGTCTTCCTGTGGGACTTGGAGGATTTTCAAAAACTCCTGTTGAGAAAGCAATTCGGGTTTGTATACAGAAAGCTGTAGAATATATAGTGAGCCAAACACCGAGAGAATATTACAGGTACAATAAATAATAATTTTATACACTTCATAGATTTATTCACAGAATATATATTGTGTGAGGTTGTATAGAAGTAAAAGTCTATAGCTAAAAAAATATCTTTAGTTTTAGGGTGAAATTATTATTGTGAGAGAATGCCAGATTAAAGAATTTATCAGATTTATGAAGTGAGTTTGATACGCCCTTTGAACTGTGCGCCTTCCATGATTGAAATACGAGCTGCCGAGATATCGCCGATCATCTGAGCATTTTCATCTATGAAAACTTTTCCTGTTGCTAAGATATTCCCTTTGACTTCACCTCTGATGATTATGTTTTTTGCCTGAATTTCCGCTTCCACCTTTCCTTCTGTTTCTACGATAAGGTCATGATCGTATAACTTGATATTTCCGGTAAATTGCCCATGAATGGTTAAATCTTCATATCCAGATAATGTCCCCTTGAAGTTCAAGGATTGCCCAAGAGACGAAGTCCTGTGAATAGTCCTTGGAGAATAACTTGAACTTTTAACTTCTTCGATGTTTGTATAAGACATAGCTTTTTATGAAAGCAGATTATAAAATTCGCCTGTATTTATGTCAATATTTATTGGGGACAAGCCCTAATTAGGTATTGGGGACTGTCCTCCTTTCCCTCTCTTTCAAGAGCTTTTGTATCCAGCAGCAGTCTGATATGATAGATCGCCTGTATTTCAGAACATGAGTTGCACCAGGTGAGTATAAAGTTACCCTTACTATAGGTAACAGGAAATCAAAACGAAAATCGCAAATTCTCCACTCTCGCTCGTAAAACAATATGTTTACGGGGGTATTTTTCTTTATTTTTCATGGTAAAGACATCTTTAGTTGTTTGATTCTCAATTCGTAGATATAAAATCAGTGTAACACAAATAAGGATAAAAGTGAGAAATTTAATGCCAGCTAATAAAAATTTCTGTTAATAGCACCTCTGGACTGGCTATTTATAGTGAGAGCTTTATTTTTGAATAATTAACTCCCAAGTGCTTTAGTAGCTTGGAGGAAAAGATCGATCTCTTGAGGTGTATTGTAATGAGCTGCTGACAGCCGGACAGCATCTGGCCAGCCAAGGGCGTTCAAGGCGACAGTTGAGTATGCATCCTTGATTCTAGCAGCAAGACGAATACCATATTCACGGTTGTAACGTCCTATAGCTGTGGAAGAATCTATATCCTTAAGGCGGAACAAAAATACGCATAGACGATTTCCTATTTCATCTTTCATCCCACAGGTTATAACATGTTTCATATCGCGCAGACCTTCAATTTTATCTGTACCATGCATGGCTCTATTTAGAAGAGCCTTCATATGGGCATGTATAGCTTTTTTCGCTTCAACAATTAGTGTTCGTCTATCAGTAGACTTTGTGAAATGACTACCCAGCCAGCAAAGATAATCAACAACAGTTGACCAAGAAGCATACATCATATGAGCGGGAGAGCCCAAATCCCAGTTCGTATCTGGTTTGCCGTATAGTTTATCATGTGGGAGTTTCGCAAGCCTATCTGAAATGTAAGAAAAGCCAATTCCCTTAACACAATAAGCCTTATAAAGACCGAAGGAATAGGCATCGGCACCATATTCTTCAACGTCTATTGGGCAATGTGGTGCATATTGAACTGCATCGATTAAGACGTAGAGGTCAGGCTTTATTTTTCTTGCCTCTTTAATTATGGTTTTTACGTCATTTATAGCCCCTGTTTGATTAGAACCATGCTGGAAAGCGAGAATACACGTATTTTTGTCGATTTTTTCAAGGATTGCTTCTGGAGGGATAGAGCTTGTTTCTTTAGAAATCTTTGCAACTCGCAATTCTTTTTTGGTGCTCTCAGCAAAATATTTGGTGGCACCCAATAAAGCAGGATGCTCGAGCTCAGTCGTAACAATATTTGTTCCAGGAATATTTGAAGTAACAGCGCCTATGACACGAAACATTGTTTGGGTAGCACTGTGAGCGGGTATGATTTCTCCTGATTTTGCCCCAAGAAAAATCTTGACATCATCTATTCCTTTTTCAACAGCTTCTACTACATGGTCAGATGCGGGGTTGTATCTGTATAGTTCATCAGGTAAAGCCGATTCCTTGGCCACAGTGTCCATAACTGATTTAAGCCGTAGGGAACCGCCACATGCTTCTAAATATATACGCTTGCCTGTATAAGGGTCCCAATCGACATATAAAAATCTCATTCTTGTTTCTTCTGACAAAGATGAAGAAAACATGCCTTTTTCCATTTGTTCAATCATAATTATTCTCCTTTGAGTGTATTTTATATTTTAATCTTTGATTTATTTAGAAAAAAAGGTTTAAACATTTTACTTATTATGTCAAGCAAGAGATATCTATATTGTTATTAAGCTACCTCTCTATTCAAGAATATTGTCATTAAATTAAATATATTTTAATTTTATTGGCAATTTAGTTGTAAAATGTTATTATAATCGCTAAAATATATTAAATATTTTAGGATATTATATTATAGAGATAAATAGTTTTCGTTGCAATCAAAAAAATGCTCCAATAAGTCATGCAGGAAAGAAATAATATGACGATTCCTATTGTACAAGAGATGGTCGAAGAAAAATTAAAAATGAGCAATTATAAAATTGTAATAAAGATACACCTTGACAATATATCAAGTAGCAAAGTATATAAATTTATTTAAAAAATTAAAATTAATTTAGGAGGATATTGAAATGGCTAAAATTGTAAATTCCTGGAATGAGTGGGACCCGTTGAAGCGTGTAATTGTGGGAAGACCAGAGGGCACGAATATTCCTGCTCCAGAGCCAGCTTGGTGGTATCACCGTCCTGAAGGTGGGTATCCGTTGGGATCGTTCGGGCCATTCCCGCAGGAGATGTATGATAAGGCCAACGAGCAAATGGACAATTTTGTGAAGATGATGGAAAAGCGGGGCATCATCGTAGATCGAGTTGTGATTCACCCTGCGATGCATGACCGGCGAGCTGTCTCGACACCGGATTGGACGCAGCTGAACCAGCACGGGGTCAACAACGTCCGTGACGTATTCCTTCCAGTTGGGAACGAGATTATGGAAGCTACGACCTGCCGCCGCTCGCGGTGGTACGAGTATCTGAATTTACGGCCGCTCTTTGAGCAGTACTTCAAGGAGGATCCGGAGTTTCTGTGGACAGCAGCACCGAAGCCGCGGTTAACGGACGAATCCTACGAGAAGAACTTTTACTACTACTTCGAAAACGTCTGGTCGGATGAAGAGAAGCGGAAGCGGCTGCACGAGTGGAAGTTCCAACTGACAGAAAAGGAGCCGCTTTGGGATGCAGCAGATGCAGCAAGGTTTGGGAAGGACATTTTCTGGCAGTGCTCGGTCGTGACGAACCGGAGCGGAATGGACTGGTTGAAGCGCTACTTTGGGGCGAAGGGAATCCGTATTCACCCAGTGTTGTTTGACAATAATTATCACCCGTGGCACATCGACGTAAATCTGTTGCCACTGCGGCCAGGACTGGCAGTCTACAATCCGGAATGGCATCCTATCACGGAGGAAGCAGTAAAGTTGTTAAAGATGAACGACTGGGAACTTATCCCAGCGGCAAAGCCAATGTACGTGCATAAAAACAAGTGCTATCTGACCGGGCTATATGAGGGCACCTCCTGGATTTCAATGAATACCTTCTCGCTTGGGCCGAACACGGTCTGTGTGGAAGCGCACGAGACGGCTTACATAGAGCAGTTAGACAAGCTTGGATTTGAGGTAATTCCAGTTCCGTATGAAGCGGTGATTCCGTTTGGTGGCGCCCTGCATTGCACCACGCTGGATGTGTATCGAGAGGGCGCCTGTGAAGATTATTTCCCGAAACAAATTCCGGGTTATTAACAAGTGCGAGTAAGATAAAAATTTATCCGGTAAAATGGGTCATTCTTTGAAATCGTATGATAACTAATATGCGAAGTGAGCTATCTGCGAAAAAATAGAATTGACCCATTTTCCGGATGAGAGATGAAAAAATGGCGTTGGAAAAACAAATTTTAGATAAAAGTGACGTAGAACAGATCATATCCTCCTATGCCTCTTGATGCCTGTTTAGCTAAGTCACAAGGATTAATAGGGTATTTCGTTCAACAAAAGATGCAAAATGAATTAAAGAAAAATAGTCTTGATTTCCCAGTTATTACTTTTGTGATGAAAGAAGACAGCAACCGAAGATGGAGAAAAGGCGTCCCTTCCCCAAGGCCAATTAGAATCTCGAAAAAGCATTATCGAATCCCTGTTTTCTGCTAGCTCTGCAGTTAAGGGTAGTAGAGGAACCACCATTATTGTGAGAGAGTATATAAAAAGGATGAAGTGGAAATAAAAAGAAAATGAAATTAAATTCAAGGTATGCCTATTTTTTATTTTGGAAAATTTAGCATCCTAAAGTGGCAACCATTATTGCTTTTATTGTATGAACTCTATTTTCAGCTTCATCAAAAACAATAGAAGCTTCCGATTCAAAAACATCCTCGGTAACTTCCATAGCAGCCAGACCAAACTTCTGATAAATATCTTCACCGATGATAGTTTCGCGATTATGAAATGCGGGTAAACAATGCATAAATTTTACTTGAGGATTTTCTGTCATTTCCATAGCTTCCTTATTCAGCTGATAAGGTTTTAGTAACTCAATCCTTTCTTTCCAGACTGTCTCTGGTTCTCCCATTGAGACCCAGACATCTGTACAGAGAAAATCACAGTCTTTGACACCTTTTTTCAAATCGTCAGTTACTAATACCTTTGCTCCTGTTTCCTCCGCTATCTTTTTAGCTTGGTTGAAAAGTTTCTCGTTAGGCTGAACACTTTTAGGCGCAACAGAACGAAAATCCATGCCCATTTTTGCGGCGCCTATTAATAGTGAATTACCCATATTATTCCTTGCATCTCCCAAGTAAGCAAATTTGACTTCGTTCAAAGGCTTGTTAGAATGTTCCATCATAGTCAATAAATCAGATAGAACTTGTGTTGGATGAAATTCATTTGTAAGGCCGTTCCATACAGGAACTCCAGCATGCTTGCCTAATTCTTCGACTATTTCTTGTCCAAAACCACGGTATTCAATACCATCATACATTCTACCTAACACCCTGGCAGTGTCTTTCATTGATTCCTTTTTCCCTATCTGAGAACCTGTCGGAGCGAGATAGGTTACCCTTGCTCCTTGATCAAAAGCTGCTGTCTCAAAGGCACATCTAGTTCTAGTTGACTCTTTTTCAAAAATTAAAACGATATTTTTACCCTTTAATCTCGGTTGCTCTATTCCTGCATATTTTGCTTTTTTCAGATCAGAAGAAAGGTTCAATAGAAAATTAATTTCTTTTGGAGTAAAATCCAATAACTTCAAAAAATTCCGATTTTTCAAGTTGTAAGCCATTTTTCTCCTCCTATTTCACATGTCTTCTCGACTCAGAAAGGCACTTTTTTTAAATTGAAATTATTCTATGTAATAGAATAATTTCAACTGCATTAATATAATGAGTGCAATATTTCTCTTTATCAGAAATCTTCGAGAACTTCTTCCAGATTAGGAGAGCCAATTTCCTCGATTTCATAGCGGACGTTGAGGATTTTCTTGTTTGTTTTAATTACTCTGTTGATATCAATAGGAGTACCGCTGATGACAAGGTCACAATCGCTATTATTGATAGTCTGAGTGAGTTCAGCAATCTGTGCCTCTCCATAACCCATAGCTGGAAGGACTTTATCTAAATGAGTGAATTTCTCGAATGTTTTCTTAATACTTCCCACAGCAAAGGGTCTTGGGTCTATTATTTTTTTAGCACCATACTTATTGGCTGCAACGACTCCAGCTCCGTAAGCCATTTCTCCGTGGGTTAAAGTCGGTCCATCTTCGATGACTAAAACCTTTTTGTTAGCTATTTCTTTTTCGTCAGTAACGAATATCGGAGAGTTCGCACGGATTATTTTTGCTTCTGGATTTACTTTTTTAATATTATCAAGGATAAGATCGATATTTTCCTTAGCAGCAGTATCAATTTTGTTGATAACAAGCACATGAGCTTTCCTGAAATTGGTCTCACCAGGATGATATAGGAGTTCGTGGCCAGGACGATGAGGATCAACAACGACAATATCTAAGTCAGGTTTGTAGAAAGAAAAATCGTTATTTCCTCCGTCCCAGAGAATTACATCTGCTTCTTTTTCTGCCTCTTCCAGAATGGCCTTGTAATCTACTCCGGCATAAACAACGATTCCGTTAGCAATATGAGGTTCATACTCTTCTCTCTCTTCGATGGTGCATTCGTACTTGGCCAGGTCTTCATAGTGCGCAAAACGCTGTACTTTTTGTTTTACAAGATCTCCGTAGGGCATAGGGTGACGAATTACTACTACTCTTTTTCCCTTATTTTTAAGAATCAGGGCTATTTTTCTACTTGTTTGGCTTTTTCCACAGCCGGTTCTGACTGCACCTACGGAAACCACAGGCAGCTTACTTTTGAGCATCGTCTCATCTGGTCCTAAAAGGATAAATGTTGCTCCAGCTGCAAGAACCTCAGAAGCTTTATGCATTACATACTCGTGAGGAACATCGCTGTAAGAAAAACAAACCTCATCAACTCCGTGTTTTTTGATGAGAGAGATGAGTTCTTTTTCAGGATAAATCGGAATTCCATCTGGATATAGTTTTCCTGAAAGAAGAGAAGGATACTTTCTGTCTTCAATGTCCGGAATCTGGGTAGCTGTGAAGGCAACAACGTAAAATTCTTCTTTGTCTTTAAAATGAACATTAAAATTGTGGAAATCTCTTCCAGCTGCTCCCATAATGATGACTTTTTTCATGACTGCATCTCCTTTTTTGATCGATCTTTATTCAAATATTTTTAAAAACCATTGTATAGCACAGGACTTCTAATTATGCAAGGTGAGTAAAAAGAAAAAATTGGAAAACGTTAAAAAAAAATAAGTACTACTTCTGATTGACAGAAAATCTGGAGTCTGCTATAAGCATTAGGAAAAAATTGATAGATGAAGATCAAATAAAGAATAATTTAAGGTAGCAAAATTGTTGTTTCAATATAATATTAAAAAGATTAAGGAAGAAATGAAAGAATTAAAAAAGGAGCATGCTAATAATGGAAATTAAAATAGTCTGGGGAAAAAGTGAAGGAAAAACTTTAATAAGTTCTTTTGACAAAGCTCTGCTAAAAGCAGGAATTCACAATTTCAATCTAATCTCTTTAAGCTCGGTAATTCCTCAGGATGCAAGAGTATCTGAGGTTGAAACCTATGAATCTTCTCGCAAAATTGGTGATATCTTGTATGTTGTAATTTCCAGTTTTAGTAGTAATAAACCAAATGCTCAAATCTCGGCTGGATTAGGCTGGGTTCAAACCAAGGAGGGAGGATTGTTCATTGAATCAAGAGGTGAATATGGCCAAAAAGAGTGTGAAGAGGAGATTAGTAAAGGCCTGAACGAGATGTTATCAGCCCGAGGCTGGAAGGGTGAGATAAAGATGAAGGTAGTAGCTCATAAAGTAAGAGAAATTGCGAACGTGACCGTAGCAGCAGTTTATAATTTTGGTTCATCGCAATAATGTATATCTGAGTCAAATATCGAGATACAACCTGGGAAAACAACTAAGATTTTTGAAAATAACTGGGATACGATCCTTAATTCTTCGAATTAAAGTCATGTCCCGAATTTTCAGTACCTGTAAAATCCCATCTACGAAAGTGGAGATAAAGACAATGAAAAAAATGGCCGATAACAATTTCCCAATTTAACATTTAAGATGAGAAGAGTGTTGTTTTGGGCTAAAGGAGTGAAGCTGCCTGTAGGCCTGCTTAGAATGGGTTTTCTTTTTTAGTTGAGCCTACTACTCCCACAGGGCAGAAAAATCGACAAAAGAATCTTGTTAAGATGAATAATCCGAGAATTACGATTGGTAAGATATCCCACTTATTCAAAGAATATTGAAAAATTTGTGGAAAAAAAGAGAAAAACGTGATAATATTTTGATAAATAAACCTTTTGCTTATTTCTGTGAAAATATAAGAAGGTTAGATGAGAAAAAATAGACAAAATACAAGCATTAAGTATAAATAAAAAAACATTTTTATATAATGGAATTGGATAATAGATCTGCAGTTTATGAGTGGAGCGGTCAGGATGTCCGGATTGTGCTCGAACAAACCGTTGCCTTTACAGAAATAGGTATCGAATATTTAGGAGGACGCCAGATTAAATGGTATGTGATTAAATAACATTTTTTATGAAGGGGTAAAACCATGAAGAGAAAATTTAAACCATTTTGTAGTTTGCTTATTGTTTTTCTTTTTTTTATTTTATTTTCTATTCCAGATGCGTTCGGACAAGAATTTTCTGAGGATTTTTTGAAGCTTTTCAATTATCGGTCGATTGGGCCTACGAGACAGGGAGGGAGAATTATCGATATTGCTGTGCCTGATTGGAAAAAGCAGCCCTATACCTTTTATGTTGCTGCTACAGGTGGGCTCTGGAAAACTGTGAATTATGGCAACTCATTTGAACCAATTTTCGATAATGAAAATTCAATTGCTCCAGGTGATGTTGAAGTGTCATGGTCTGACCCTGATATCGTCTGGGTTGGAACGGGTGAAGCCAACGTTGCCGAATTGTATGGAGATGGAGCATATAAATCCACAGATGGAGGAAAAACCTGGGCACATATGGGATTAAAAGATTCTCGCTATATCGGACGAATAAGGATTCATCCTGAAAATCCAGATATTGTCTATGTGGCGGCCTTGGGGCATGGATTTTCCGATAACACTGAAAGAGGAGTATATAAAACCACTAACGGTGGAAAGACCTGGATAAAATCTCTTGAAGTTATGGATAACTGTAAATATGTCGGAGCAGTCGACCTGGCAATGGATCCTGCTAACCCAGATATACTTTATGCAGCTATGTGGGACAGGCAGGAAGGGGAAGGAAGCGGTATCTACAAATCCTCAGATGCTGGCAAATCCTGGAAAAAGCTTACCAATGGACTTCCTGAAGGAAAGCTTGGCAGAATTGGTATCGACATCTACCTCAGAAATCCACAAATCCTGTATGCAACAATTGTTGAACCCAAGCGTAGTATAGGAATATACCGGATTGAGGATGGCGGAGAATCCTGGCAAAGGGTTGGTCAGGCTATTCGCGGAGGATCATTCTTTGGTCAGATAAGGATTGATCCTAATAATCCTGAAATTATTTACAATTTTCAAGCTCAAATGGACAAATCTACAGATGGAGGTAAAACATGGGACAGAGCTTGGCGTTGGGGTGGTGATTGGCATGCATTATGGATCAACCCTGAAGACAGTAACAACATACTGGCAGGCTATGATTATGGATTTGCCATGACCCATGATGATGGCCTTCACTGGTATCATGCTGATGAACTGCCATTAGCACAGTTATATGCAATCTGCGTTGATATGGAGTATCCTTATAATGTCTATGGCGGTATGCAAGATTTTGGAACGTGGAAGGGTCCGAGCACCAATAAGGGGTATGTTCCTATACGATTTGAGGACTGGTCTCACGTGGGGACCGCTGATGGGTTATCCTGCCAGGCAGATCCGAGCGACAGCCGTTGGCTCTACGTTGAAACCCAAAATGGTGGTATTGTCAGATTTGATCAAAAAGAGGGAACTAAAAAGAGACTTAGATACCGTGGTAACTCCAATATCCGCTTTAATTTCAACGCTCCTATCCTTATTTCACCTCATAACAGCAAAGTCATTTATCACGGGGCTAATGTCCTTCTTCGGTCCATGCATCGGGGCGAATGCTGGCAGGAAATAAGTCCTGATTTGTCCAACACAGAACGGAAGCATCGACCACGTAGAGAAGTAGGAACTATCACCACTATAGCTGAATCTCCTGTTAAACAAGGTATACTCTGGGCGGGCACGGATGATGGAAATCTCTGGATCAGCAAAGATAGCGGTGCTAATTGGAAAAAGTTGAATGAGCGTATTGCAGATAATCCTGGATACTGGGTAACCAGGGTTATCACATCTCATCATTATGCTGAAACTGCTTATGTTACTTTATCAGGATTAAGGAGTGATGATTTTAGGCCTTTTGTCTATAAAACAAATGATTTTGGTGAAAGCTGGAACTCGATAGCCAATAATCTGCCTGAGGAACCAATCAATGTCATTCGCGAAGATCATAAGAATCCAAATTTACTTTTTGTCGGGACTGATCGGGCTGTTTATGTCACCATCGATGGAGGCCAAAACTGGACCAAGATGAAGAACAATATGCCTACAATTCCTATTTATGATTTGGTTATACACCCTCGTGAAAACGATCTCGTGGTTGGAACGCATGGAAGAGGGTTTTATATTACCGATATCTCTCCCCTTCAAGAATTAAATACTGAAGTTTTAACCAAAAATGTCCATCTTTTTGATATTGAACCACGGGTTCAGTGGAAAATAATCAGTCAGTATACACGAAGTGCTCAAAATTTTGCTGGTGAAAATGAGCCACGGGGAGTTGTCGTCAATTATTATTTGAAAAATAAGGTTAAGGGTGATGTTAAAATTACAGTCTATGATGGAGCCAGAATACTACAGGAAATAATTGGTCCTAATAATCCTGGTTTGAACCGTGTTATTTGGCCATTTACATGGAAAAGAAAGCGGACCGCAGAAGAAAAAGAAATGTTTAAAGAAACGAGAGGAATTCCCTATGATTCAGAGGCAGAATGGGGCCAGGAATATTTCGATTACTATGACCAACTAGAATGGTATGGGAGCGAAAATACAGAGGTTGGAATCAACGGACAATCTCTTATGACCAGGCGTCACATCCATAATTGGGAGACAGATCCCAATTACAAATATACACGTGTACGGCCAGGGATATATACGATTATGCTTACTGCTGGTGACGAAATCTTGAAGAAGAAAGTTTTGGTTTTGAAGGATTATTGGATAAAGGATCAACAATGACCCAATAATGATATCAATTAAATGAGAGGAGGCATATTAATGAAAAAATTTCGGGTTTTTCTGATGTTATTTTCTATCCTCATCCTTGTCAAGGGTTTCCATGCCCAGGATCAAGAACCAGATGCTACAGAGGACTTGATGAATCAGATTCGCCGGGACAAGTTTGACCTCATCCTGCCTCAAGTCATGCGGGAGAACAATATCGACATGTGGATTCAAGTCATGAGAGAAGGAAATACTGATCCCATTGCATGTAACTTGGGAAGTAACTCCGGGATTTTCATCTTCACTGACCGCGGCGGTGACAGGATCGAACGGGTGGTTTTCGATTACAGTTCGGATTTGGTTCGAGAATGCGGAGCCTACGATATAATTGCTAAACCAGAATCCAGGATTCCTTTAGGAGAATTCTATAAAACGGTAGGGGCCGAATGGCCGGGAGGCCCAAAAACAGAATTGGATTACCGATTTGAGGGCATCGGAGAATTTGTTGCTGAACGCGACCCCAAACGTATCGGTGTAAATTACCTGGAAAAGCTGGGATCTCCCGTGGAGTATGAGATTCCAAGGTTACGATCCGACGGCATTTCGCATACTGACTACAACCTATTGGTCAAAGCTCTCGGTGATAAATATGCGAAGAGAATAGTCTCTGCTGAATATCTTATAACAGATTACTTGTCGAGACCAGTGAAGAGCGAAATTGTACTATTTAAGAAAATGCGTAAAATGATCGCAGAATCTTTAGTGAGAGATTTTGATAAAATCGCGCCAGGAGTAACCAAATTCAGCGATCTTGAAAGTAGTCGTTCTGTAGTGGATAAGAACGGAAATAGAAGAAGAGGTGACTATGTGTTCCAGAGAGGCGACCTGATTTGTCTGGCAGGTGGTCGACAAAGCGGCGGCCATATGCATCCCGAGTGGAAGTTCGGGAACTTCTATGAGGTCACGTTTGAATACGGCTATGTGCTTCGTGAAGGAGAGACCGAACTGCCTCCAAAGATCAAAAAAGCCTGGGCAGATGTAATGAAAGTCCGTGAAATTTTAGAAGACAACATCAAAGTGGGGCGTACCGCTGGTGAAACATTTGAAATCCTCAAACGAAAAATTGAAGAAGCTGGGTTTATTTATGTAAATAGACAAATATATAACAAAGAACTGGATCCTGAAAAGACCCAGGTTCCTCTCGACTTACATGCCGCAGGAGCAGGAATTTATGCCCCCAGGATCGGTCCTTTAGGTCCGGATTGGCAACGGGATATGATACTTCCCCTTAATCACCACTTCTACTTTGAATACTGGGTCTATGTGCCGATGCCTGAATGGGGTGAAGGGAAATATTTATCTATACAATTACATGACGGTGCGATTGTCACTGAACGTGGAGTCGAGTATTTCTATCCACCGCCCCAGGAGATTCGTATAATTAAATAAAGATTCGCAAATCGTACAGTTAAAACAAGGAGGAATAAAAATGTTTAAAAAAATAAAGCTTTGGATGGTATTTTTGATCTTTTTTTCTTTCTTTATTGTGCCGCAAAGCTCTGCACTTACAGTAAAGCAACAAGATGTGTCTGAGCTTAAATATGAAGTGCGTTTGGAAGAAAGCCGCATGGTTCCCATGAGAGATGGAATAAGATTATCGACTGACCTCTATTTTC
Source organism: Candidatus Aminicenantota bacterium (assembly GCA_030627155.1). GTDB lineage: Bacteria > Acidobacteriota > Aminicenantia > Aminicenantales > Aminicenantaceae > Kmv29. The sequence continues at coordinate 19,520 of DAOUSP010000001.1, read as the reverse complement.
CAAAAAATAAAGAAAAAAAGCTGCCAGTTATTCTCATCCGAACCCCTTATAATAAGAAAGGTTATAGAGATCGAGAAAAGAGAGAACAAGCTTATATGTTTGCTTCTCATGGCTTTGTCGTTGCCATACAAGACTGCCGGGGAAAATATGAATCCGAAGGCATTTATTCTCCACCGGCAGGACATGAGGCCGAGGACGGCTATGACACGGTAGATTGGCTTGCTAAACAACCCTGGAGTAATGGCAAAATCGGCACTTATGGCTGTTCTTATCCAGCAGAAGTTCAAGCCGCGCAAGCTCCCCTAAGACATCCTAATCTTACTTGCATGATACCGCAGTGTGGTCCAATGATTGGTGCAGCCAATGACCGTTATAGATATTGGTCTGGTTTTAAAGGCGGTGTTCTTGATTTAGCTGCAAGTATATCATGGTATTTTGAGGCTGCTTGTAAGTATTCTTTAAAGCCGCCGCCCGGTCTATCAGATTCCGAGATTAGTAAGATTCGTGAATTTTTTGAGCCAGGTCCGAGTAATTTTCCGGAAGTTGATTTCGAGAAACTGAATTGGTATTTACCGCTTGTTGACGTAATGAAAAAAGCGGGTGCACCTCCCAATGATTGGGTTGAATTGGTAACACGAGATTTTGGTGATCCATGGTGGCACGATACAATGGGATATTATGATGGTACGGAAAAAATCGATGTACCGGCGCTCCATATGAGTACCTGGTATGACCCGAGTGTTGAAGAAACTCTTTTTGAATTCAATTATTTTAGGGAAAATGCCGTTTCTGAGACTGCTCGTAACAATCAGTTTGTGATTATTGCACCCACAACGCATTGCAGCTTCGAGAGGGCCACAGAACACACAATTGTCGGTGATCGTGATATAGGAGATGCAAGGCTAAACTATAGGGAAATTTTTCTCAAGTGGTTTGATTACTGGTTAAAGGGAGAAGAAAACGGAATTACGAATATGCCTAAAGTTCAGTATTATGTGATGGGACGTAATGAATGGCATTCAGCAGAAGTTTGGCCGTTGCCGGAGACTCAATACACAAAATATTATCTCCATAGCGAAGGGAATGCGAATAGCCGTAATGGAAATGGATGGCTATCGACAGAGATGCCAGAGAATGAGCCTTCCGATAAGTTTATCTATGATCCGGGTAATCCGGTCCCTTCTGTAGGAGGTCAGCGTGGCACCTCATATGGAACTCCGGCTGGGGCTATTGATCAAGCTAAAGTTGAAATTCGTAATGATGTTTTGGTTTACACAACACCGGAATTAGAGGAAGGCATTGAATTAACAGGTCCAATAACAGCTGTCCTTTATGTATCTTCATCAGCGAAAGATACAGATTTCACTGCTAAACTTGTGGATGTGTATCCCGATGGTACAGCTTACAATATACAACAGGGGATTCTACGTGCAAGATATCGAGAAGGGTTCACAAAGAAAGTCTGGATGAAAAAGGGAGGGGTGTATAAGATTCAGATAGATCTGGATGCTACCAGCAATTACTTTAAAAAGGGACATAGAATCCGCGTGCAAGTGTCCAGCAGCGATTTTCCTTTGTTCGAACGAAACCTGAACACCGGAGGCAATAATTATGATGAAACTGAATGGAGTATTGCTGAGAATACAATCCATCATTCAGGAAAATTTCCTTCCCATATGATTTTGCCAATAATTCAAGAGAAAAAAGATTAGTTTTTAACCAGAGCTATGGAATAAACCGGAACAAGATCTCAGAAAATTTATTACCGAAACTACCAAAGAGAAACTCAGACAGTTTGTTGCCGATTGCGATCCCAAACACATGTTGGGAATATTTTTGTCAGGGATCAGAACGGAAATGAAGATCCTGAAAAGACTCAGGTTCATATCGACATGCATGTTTCATAATGTGCAAGCCCACCCGCAAACAATGAGAATGCTATTTTCTATATAATAATTTATGTTAACATATTCTTTATGGAAAAGTAATAAATTATCGTAAGAAACTTTCATGTGAAAATTAATTATTGCTGTGAGTGAAAATCTCTATTATAATCTTGTAAATAGCTTTCCCATCATTTAAGGAGATGCCATCCGCTCATTGGGAAACAAATATTTTAAAGAGAGGTAGATTATGCGAAGAAAAAACACATTTAGCAAAGCAACATTTTTAGTGATTTCGTTTTTGTTTGCATCCCTGTCCTGTAGTGTGAGCTACGCACAGAAACCTATTCTTACCGACGAGTTCGACCGTTTTTTGGTGACAAAGGAAACAAAAATAGGCGATGTTATCGGAAAGATCGAACTGGTGTTCCCGAACCCCAAAAGAATCACCTGGAGCCTTGTGCCACCCGTGCCCGGAGGGGACCCGAGACATTACCTAAAAGAAGGCCAGCTTGATGCAACAAAAATCGTCGAAATCGATGCTGCAACTGCTGAGATTAGACTCAAGCAGCATCCCGCCAAATACCCGGCCCATTATTACGCTGAAGTCCGCGCTACCAACGAGGACGGGTTCATGGAACAGGTTCTTATCATCATTGCGCTCGAAGAAACGCCGAAAAAAGAAAATGCACTGGATATTTTCACCCAGCGAATAGAAGCTGGGTCAATGCGCTTTTTCGCTACGGAGACGGTAGATCCCGAAAAGGTCGAATATGCGGCGAAGGTCGCCAATGCCCTGCTTTCCAAGGACAGAAAAGGATCAGGAAGAATCTCTGAATACCTTGGGCAAAAGAATGTAGTAATGACAATTTTTAAGACCTTCGAGGAGCGCAACACCTCGATTGGTTTTTACATGCATGGTCGAAGCCTTGGCTTACAGACTCAAGACCTTGAGGACGAAGAGATTATCCCTGATTATTTGCGGCTTGGCGGACCGAGAAACTTGCGTCGTGATGCCTCTGTTGAGGAAATTACCCATCTGATCCATAGAGGAGGCATCATGGAGGCATATCCGGGTGTCCAGAAGCGGCTTGAACATGCTACACAAGAAGCTGTCAAGCGGGGCTTTTACCGTCCACAGGATGGATTGCCTGCCGACGATTATCCTGATGAATATCTAGCCTTTGGTCTTGATATATATTACGGCGTCCGCTCTCACCGGTCCTATAAAGGCACGCCGCTGAAACCGGAAAACCTCAAAGTACTCGACCAGGAGCTGTATGATATACTTACATTTTTATTTCCTTCCCGGGAAGAGTTCTTCAAGGAGATGGGATGGAAAAAAGATATAAACTGAAAAAATCGAATGGTGATTATTCCGACCTTGTTAGTTTATTTGAGGAGTTTCGTGATTTCATAAAACCTGCGGTTGTTGACGGAGTACCCGATTTTACAGCCGCTGCAATGGAAGAACAGAAACGCGGGCTCAAAAAATTTCAAGATCGTCTTGCATCCATAGATATAAACACCTGGCCGGTATCCGAGCAAGTCGATTATCATCTCGTACGTGCAGAGATGAATGGACTGGAATTTTAGCATCGAGTTCTCCGGCCCTGGTCCCGAGACCCCTGTTTTTATCTTCCTTCCCAAGGAGGAGCAGGACCTGTAATTCACATCACTCTTCGGATTCCTGAAAGTCTACCTCTCCCGGAGGATAAGATTGATGAATTAAGGAAACAGCTAAAGGCTATTCCTGAGATATACGAACGGGCCAAGCAAAATCTGACCGAAGGCGCAAAAGATTTTGCAATCATGGCTATTTGGAGTGCAAAGGAGGAGAGTGAAGAGTACCATAAACTTGCAAATTGGCTTGCCAAGTATCATACGGATTTGGCAGCAAATGCCACGCAAGCTCAGGAAGCTGTGGAAGACTATGCTAAATGGCTTGAAGAGAACAAGCACAAGATGACAGCCCCCGCCGGAGTAGGAAAGGAGAATTACAATTGGTGGCTCAAGAATGTTCATCTGTTTCCTTATACTTGGGAGCAATGTCGGGACATCGTGGCACATGAAGACAATCGTGTTATAACGTTTCTGAAATTAGAGGAAAACAGAAACCGAAATCTCCCCCCGCTCAAGCCGGTTTCATCCCAGGAGGAATACAAGAAGAGTGTCAGGGAATCACTTGATCACGCCAGTAAATTCCTCAGAGAGGAGGAGATTTTTACGACTCAGGATTATTTGAATACAGATGATTCCTATGTCTCTAATCCGGTGGGAGATGACGGGCTATGATGACGAGATGAAGAAGCTATTGAAATAGTTTGTGATTAGAGCTTCCTCGCAATAATGTATACTTAAGTAAAAACCTTAAATACGTCAATGCTGGATTGATTCTGAAAATTTTGATTAATTTTTTTATAAAAGTTTCGTTGGTAATCTTAAGCCTGCACCCATTTTAATCGTGCCATTCTCATTCCCGTATAATCAGGTTTAAGCGCGGCAATGTAAAATTGCCTGTCATGTTGAATAATTCTGGCAACCTCTACAGGCAAAGTGCAAATCTTATACTGATCATCATCAATTCCAAAATTTAGAGGATCGCTTGAACAATAGACAGATGTTTCATACTCGCCATTTTGCTTTGAAGGATTTGCTCTGAACAAATAAAAAGAATATTCTTCCGGTAGATATATTACAAATGGGCATTCAGCGTCTGAAGGTCCACTGCCCCCACTTCCACCACTGCAAACAATTACTGAATCTCCCCAGTTATGTAAATCAGTTGAAGTTCTACAATAAATAGCTCCTTTTTCTTCCGGCACTCCAGTATAATAGAGATAAAATTTATTTCTAAAGGCCATAACCATAGGATCCCTTGTACTTGTGCGATGACCTTCTGTAAAGAGACCGCTTAAATTATCAGGGTTGAGAAGTCGGGCGAATGATTTTCCATCACTGCTCCAGGCCATGCAAATATGTACCCAGTCACCATAAAACATATAATACTCACTCCTGTGATTAAGAACAAATGGCGCCTGGAGTCCTCCAATTCTTTCTCCGAAATTAGGATCTGCCTCCATGAAAATCCCCTTAGGAGTCCAATTTTTATCTGTTAGCAAATCTGCCTGCCAGCGATAAAACAACCTGCCTCTCCCGCCACAGCCGGTCCTGCGTATACAAGAACATAACTGCCAGGTTTTATCGGCTGCCTGCCAAATGCCAAAATCCAATGGTTGCTGTTTTTCTGTATTATAATGGCCAAGATCCGGGTTGCCTGCAATAGTCCACCACTCTCCATCAATTTGAGGGATTAATTTTTTTTCTTTTTTCATTTTAGTTATATCTCCTTATATAACAGTGTTCCTATATATTCATTAGGTTCTTATTTAGGGTATACTTTATACATCCCACTTTCTGTGGTTGCATCATTGGTCTTTCACGTCTATGATATCAATTTTGGAATGACCTGTTTGATGCCATTGTCATGCACCAGATGCCAGATTTTTTTAAAAAAGACATCCTTTGGTGGCATGATCAATATTGTGCGCTTTCTCACACTTTATAAAATCTGTGCTTTCATCCAGCCGGCTGTATTGTGGAAATTAGCCACAGCACTCCCCGGAGGCACTAGGTTGTCACAGGCTTCACGCAACGAATCGTCCAGGGTCATCCCCATGACAGGGATCAGGTCCTCAAGATGCTCCAGATTCTCAGGACCAATCAAAGGAGCTGTCACGCCCGGCTGGTCCTTGCACCACAGAACCCCCAGCTGGGCCGGGGTCATGCCGGCCTCTTTGGCCAATTTCACAAACTTACTCCCTACTTCGATACCTTTATTCGTCACACGCTCCGCATAAAATCCGCCACGCAATGCAGCTCGCGAATCAGGAGGAAAATCTTTTTCTTTCTCATAAACACCGACTAAAACACCCATTGCCAGGGGAGACCAGGTGATGATTCCAAGACCAGTTTTCTGTGCCATCGGAATCAATTCGTTCTCGATGCGTCGGTCCAAAAGATTATAGGGCGGCTGTTCTAACGAATAGCGCACATAACCTTTCATTTCACTTAGCATGATGGCCTCCATTACAGCCCACGCCGGATGCGTCGAGCAGCCAACATATCGGACCTTACCCTGGCGAACTAAATCAGTCAATGCGCCCAGGGTTTCTTCAATATGCACCTCCAGATCTTGACGATGCATCAGGTAAATATCGATATAGTCGGTTTGAAACCGCTTTAATGACGCCTCACACGCTCGGATTATGTTCAAACGCGTTGGACCATGCTCATTTGGCAGCTCCTCTGGAACGAATTCATCAAGTGTCAATCCAGGAACGCGCCGTCCATGGTCACACTTCGTCTCAAGCAATACCGCATGGCGCATCCCGCTCTCCTTTAGCGTCCGACCGATGATACGCTCGCCTTCACCTTCTGCATATGAATCTCCAGTGTCAATAAGGTTAATGCCGGCTTCAACAGCCCTGTTTAATATTTTAGCACATTCCTTTTCCGGTAGCGGGTCAGCAAAACAATCCGTTCCTAAACAAATGGGAGAGACTTTCACTCCCGTTCGCCCTAAGAGACGATATTCCATAATTTCACCTCCAATATTAAAAATAATAATTTTTTATTGCAGTCAGAGAGAGAATAAAACGATTAAATTAATTCGTATACATAATCTCTCATTATTCGTTCACTCTGCACATTCTGCTCCATCAAGGACTCCCTGTTGGAGAGCAGAATAAAGCTTATTCCCAGCTTAACCCTCAAAAAGGTTTGAATTTTCATTTTTTTGCTTAATCCCATTCTTTTTCTACTTACCAAATGACTGATTATTATAAATAAAAAAATATACATTTTCAACAATAAAAAGGGAAAAACACAAAAATGTTCCATAAATCCCTTTATCTTAAAACAGATTTAAATCAACAATTACTGGTTAGTTTTCTTTCAGTATTTTTATTGTTTTATAAAGTAGTCTAATAGTAGTTTATAGGCCAATTTTCTCATTCTATTGTCCTTCATTTTACATGCATCTATAACTTGGCCTTTTGTTTTATTTACTTCTATCAATTCATCCAGATATTTATCTCCCCACTTAGCAGTCTGATTTCCTCGAAAAGCGATTCGAGAAGGCTAAGTCTTCAGAGGAAAGTAACTTCTCTTGCGGGTTTATATCTGTATCTGAACTTAGCTTATCGGGCAGGCCTATTGGAGTCAGTAAGAAGACATATAAAGATAAGGGAAGATGGATAAAACCCTAACCATAGACGAGCTCAGCAAAAAGCTTAAGATACAGAAGAAGACACTCTATAAAAGGAACAGGGAAAAAAGTACATTGCGAAAAACTTGGAAAACATTTAGAATAAATGGAGTCGGATGTAGAAAAATGGCTGAAATCAAGAGAGAAAAGCAAGACGTAATTTAATTGCAATCAATAGATTGGAAGATAGAGCGGACATAACTCAGCGGTAGAGTACGAGCTTCCCAAGCTCGGGGTCGCGGGTTCGAATCCCGTTGTCCGCTCTATCTTTGATTATATTCATGGGCTATGTTCCATTTAGGAATGCCAGCCGATATTATGAATCACGTTAGAAAATCACATGAAAAAGGATTAGTATTTTGTTAATGCAAAAGAACAAAGAATGGAATCTTATCACTGATTCAATTCCCTTGAAAGGCTCCTGGAATATGGCTGTGGACGACTTTCTATTTCATTCCCTTGGAGACGATCCAGTCACATATGTGCGGTTTTATGCGTGGGAAAAGCCTACGGTTTCTCTTGGATATTCACAGAGTTTGCACAAAGTTGTGGATGTGGAGTTTTGCAATGCGAATGGCATTGATATTGTCAGACGGCTGACTGGAGGGAAATTAGTCCTTCACCATGAAGAAGTTACATATTCTGTATGTTCGTCAGATGAGAGGGTGTTTACAGCAACACTTCAGGAGTCTTACAAAATGATATCTGAGGCACTGATGTGCGGGTTGGAGAAAATGGAGCTTCATCCTTATCTTGCAGAGACTCCCCCTTCTTCTTATGTAAGAGGAACGCTTCCTTGTTTTTCATTTCCTGCCCGTAATGAGATAGAAATCAATGGAAAAAAAATCATTGGAAGTGCTCAAAAAAGAATGGGAAAAAGGTTTCTGCAACATGGGTCGATACCAGTGAAAAATAATGAGGAAATACTGAAATCTGTGTCTTTCATGGCTCCTGATAGTAACAATATACGCATGATGTCCCTCTCAGAAGCACTTGGAAGAGATGTCGGTTTTGATGAAGTTGTTGCATGCTTGACTGAAGGGATGTCAGATTATTTTGGAGTCATACTAAGACCAAAAATATTTACAGAGGAAGAGCGTAAAGAGATCCAAAAAATTCTGAAGGAAAGGCATGACAACCCCGAATGGATTTTCCTGAGAGAATGAGTTATGTTCAGACCCAACATTATATTGATTTTTTGATTTTTCCGTGATAGTATTTTTTCTAATACAAGGTATTTTTGAAAAATGAACGAAGTTGAAGAACTGAAAAAAATTGAGGCCGAGAATCTTCCGGCATTAAAGTCTATACTTCTGGATGATTTACATCAGAAAGTTTTGAAAAATCTCCACCTGGAATTAGGGGCGGGGCCGGTTCTCTTTCTTCTTTCTCCATCCTATTCTATAATTAACCCCACACCTAATGAAGACATCAATGACTTTATCCAAAAAAAAGAAAATGTGCTGGATTATCTCAAGGAATGTATAATTCAGAATCTTGCGGTATATTCTGTTCTTTTAGATGTCAATAGTTACTATATTGAGCAAAATAATTATGTTGTTTTAGCCCGATTGAGGGAAAGAGATTCTGGGGGAAGACGATACGAAATAAAGTTTTATACACACAGCCCCAGAGAATTGCTTACCAATTACAATGATAAAATCTATATCGGAAGAGATTTTATCGACCTCTTCCATTTCAAAAGAAAATACATGGGAATCAAGGAATTCATTGCCTCTTTGAAAACACAATATGAAATGGTGATAGATAAAGCACAAGAAAAACTGAAAAAACCTATGGAATACAAGGCGTTTTTCCAGGAGATAAAAGAGTATGTGACGGAACTTCAGGCCGAAAGTTCTATTATCCTGCAGTCGCTTCCCCCATATATGGATTTTTCGAAATTATCAGGTGAGGATTTAATCGAGATAAATGCCCAGTACAGAACAATTAATCATTATTTTATCGAACTCAATGATGAAGTATCTGAATTTGAGAATATTTTGCATTTCAACAAGGAAATTGATTTTGTCCGCTATGTAACAAAATACAAGAAAGACCTTTCCAACTTTATTTCTTATTTCAATATTAAAATTAATGGCTGTTTAACCCAAAAGATTTACAATTTTAAAAGAAATAATCAATAGGTCACTCTTTCAAGTATGTTTTTTAATTAGATTGAGTCTCTTCCCAAATTCCCTTTTTTTATTTATTGACGTTATCTCTGGCTGATTTAATCCGAATTGTGCCATAAGTTGTTGAAAGAAAAATAGGATGCTGATCTTTTTCATCAGTAAATGCTTTGATGATAGAGAGATTGTTTGTTTCCTCAAATGAAAGTTCTTCGGGCAGCTCCCATTTAATCTCTCCACCTTTTACCCGGGCCTCGAGAGGGTATTTTTGACCTGAGGGCCAATAAAAATTGATATCTGCATACTGTCCTTTTACTTTTATAGGATGGGTTAGGGGATAGGGTTCAAGATAGAAGTTTCCATGAGAAAGGAAAATTGTTGTATTGCCTGAGAAATTAATGAGTTTTACATCTTTATATGAAGATGAAACAGTGATGGTTTTTCCTGTTATGTTCTTTCCATAAATCTGAAGATTTTTTCCTTCTATAGAAAGATCTCCTTCAATGTCATCCAATTTGACCTTTCCATATTTGTCCATGATATCAAGACCGCCTTTTCCGCCAGTAATTTCGATATCTCCATGCCTGCAGCTGATTTTAGTTGGGCCTATGTCAGTAAGAACTATTTTTTCATAAGATGATTCAATGTTTAAGGGGCCGGCCAGATTGTCTCCAAGAATTTGAGTATGAGAGCCTTCAAGGGTGACTCCCTTTGATATATCTTCCAGATGGATTTTTCCGTAAGCATGGCTGATATGAACATTGCCTTGGATATTGCTTCCAGTGATATCCGAATGAGAGCTTTCTATTTGGCAGTCAGAGAGAATGTTTTTGATTTCGATATCTTCATGTCTGTTTTTTATGATGATGCCGCCAGTTATATCTTTTGCAATTATTTTTCCGTGAGGATTGATGATTTCAGTGCTACCTGTATTTTGGACTTTCACCAGTCCATAGGAATTTTTTACTTTTACATTTATGCCTTGAGGAATGTAGATTATGAAGCTCGTTTCGAATTTTTTTCTTCGGAACTCCTCCCGATTGGATGAAACTGTTAGCTGATGGTCATTCTGGTTGAAGACCAGATGCAGGGCCTCAGAGACTTTTTGTGCTTCTTCTTCGTTTTTACGCCAGATTTTCTTTTGAAGGGAAATTGTTATCTGTTGTTCCTCTGTTCCATGAATCTCTATATTACCGTGGGCATTAATAACTTGAATTTCTGGAGGAAAGGGAGGGTCTATTTTCTGGGATTCTTCAAAATCGAATCCCTGAAAAGAAAAGAAAAAATGGTCATCAATACACCAATCAATGTCAATTTTTCCGGTTTGTGCATAATAAAATGTGATGCCCGCTATAATAATTAAGATTAAAATAATAAATTCTTTAGCTTTCATGGTTAATCCTTAGAAATATCCTCCGGGCTTTCTTGGCGTTCTTTTAGTCCAAAGTATAATTTCCAAACACCCCAGACGATAAGGATGATTGGCCAGAGACGGGCAATAGAACCCCAGAAGTCTATGCCGATGTTGTTCAGAAAGAATATAAGCCCGATTGTTATGAGAATAATTCCCCAAGCAAGCTTGTCTTTTTTATAAGATTTTGCCATTTTGTCCTCCTTGAGTGAGTCTATTTATTCTTAGAATAGTAGTCGATGATAAATTTTAGGCCGATGCCGACAACAAGAAGAGGCCAGAATTTAAAAAATGAACCATAGCTGATAACTTCAAAATTAGCGAGAAGTAGAATTCCTCCTAAGAAAATAAGAAAAGCGCCCCAAAACACAGACCCTGATTGGATGTCAACTTCTTCTTCCTCGATTTCTATTTCTTCTTCTTTTCCCAAGAGCGCCCGCTGGTTTATAGATTTTGCTGTTTGGATGGCATCGATGATCTGAAAGATGTAAAAACCTGCTAAAATTATCCCTATGAAGGGTTGTGCATCTCCATGTGGCTGCATGGAAACTAATCCAGCAAAAATAATTATGAACATTATTCCCTTGAGAAACTGCCGGTTGTAAAGAGCTCCTGTTCCTGGGAAAAAGATGGAAAGGATTCCGGCTATAGCCGGTGATTTAGTTGTCCTCTTAATTGTGACTTTTTCTTCCATTTTGTCCTCCATATTTATGTTATATTAGTTTAATCCTCATCTTTTCTTAAAAGCTGAATGTCTTTTACTGAAACGAGGAATTTGTCCTTATATTCATTGAGTGAATCAGAGTAAAACTCGGCCTTAGCGAATAACGTTCCAACTTTGCTATACCCAAGATGAATATTCCTTTCTATGTATTTATTGATAAGGTCCCTGTCAGGATTGAATATATAGAATGAAATCATCGTGAGTATAATCGTTATGCCTGTGAAGACTGGCTGTAATGATGGCTCAAGGAAAAAATCAAAGTTTATTCGGAATTTTTTCTTTTTATGAGGGATAGCATACAGTTGTTCCATAAAGTCCGCATCGAGTTCCTTTTGAGGGAAATCAGCCAACGCTTGTTTTGCTTGTCCCATGACATGAAGAAGTTCAGTGCAAGCAGGGCATGTTTTTAGATGTTCCGCCACATCGTGTCTTTTATTCGGCTGCAGCTCCCCATCCAAGTAAGGAGATAAAAGCTCTTCGATTTGGTTACATGTCATTGCTTTCCTCCTTTTTTTCTTTGAGGATTTTAGCCAATTGCAACCTTCCCCTGTTTGCACGTGATTTTACCGTTCCTATGGGGAGGTCCATGATTTCTGCTATTTCTTCGTATTTTTTTCCTTGAATATCCTTAAGGATAATAACAATGCGAATATCGGCTGAAAGATGGTTAAAGCCTTCCCAAACCTTCTTTTGAATTTCTTTCATCACTATGTGGTTTTCAGGAGAAACAAAGTCCTTTGAATCAAGGGATGCTTCGTTGAATTCCTCTCTATTTTTCTTTTCCCATTTTGTTCTGCGATAGCTATCGATGAGATGGTTTTTGGCAAGGGTAAGGAGCCAGGCAGAAAAATTTTTACTGAAATTGTATTTATGAAGGGAATTATATATCTTGAAAAAAACTTCCTGGGTCAGGTCTTCAGCTTCTTCGTAGGTTCCAGCAAATTGGTATGCCATATTAAAAACTTTCTTTGAATACGCATTAACGAGCATTTTCCAGGCTCCTTCTTTGCCTTTCAAGCAATCCTGAATAACTGTGTTTATTTTCACTTACCACAATCTCATAGACGAATTCTTTGGAAAAAAAGTTCCATTATTTAGCACTGTTCCTCATTTTATTTTTGTAAACATGTGCTGTCAAATCAAACAACGAAAATCCTATAGGAGTTTCCATGATTGTGAACTTCTTGACTTGCAAATGAGAATAAGCCACCATGAGTCAAGATGAATGCAACGATTTTCTGGGCTGTAGAGTTTCAAGGAGATGAGGATGGATGAACAAGAGCTGATTCGCAGAGTGCAAGAAGGAGATGAAGAGGCTTTTTCAAAGATCGTCCGTGCATATAAGGACAGGATAGTGAATTTCCTTTGGCAGTCGATAGGAGATTACCAAAAAGCAGTGGAATTGGCCCAGGAGACATTCATGAGAGTTTATTTTAAGGCCCATAAATACAAACCCATTGCACCTTTTTCCTCATGGATTTATACGATTGCTTCAAATTTAGCAAAGACTGAAATGAAAAAGACAAGAAAAATGTCATTGGTACCATTTGATGATGTACAGAACATGTTTGTCGAAGAGAATCCTTCGTTTGATACCAATGCCAAACTGGATTTGATTAAAAATTTAAGGCATGCCTTAAATAAACTTCATTCCCGTTACAGGATTCCAATTATTCTTAAGGATATAGAGGGGTTTTCACAGGAAGAAATTGCTCAGATGCTTCGTAAGCCAGTTGGTACGATAAAGGCAAGAATAAGCAGGGGAAGATCTTATTTGAAAAAGGAATTGGAGAGAACATCATCAAAAATAAATTATTTTTCAAAAAACGGAGAAACAAAAAATGGATGAAATTAAACTCTTACAAAATATGCAAAGAGTAAAAGCTCCTCCGGATTTTGAACAAAAACTATGGAGAAACCTGGAAATTGAGAAAAGGAAGAAAGTTAAAGCAAGGCGTCTCCAGTTCTCTTTTGCAGGTGCATTTGCAGCACTTGCTGCTGTATTTATTATCATCAATGTATTTATAGTTCCCAGGAAGGAGTCTATTAAGACGGCGGCTTTAGGAAAAAAGATGTCCTCAGAGTTCCAGAAGATGGAGGAACGCGGTAAAGAAATAATCATTCCTATTACTGAACCGGTTCATTATTTAGGGGAAATCCGAATGCTTTCCCAGGAGCCTCCACCGATTTATATACTGGAACAGGTTTCAGATAAAATCGACAGAGAAATTATATATTAAGGAGGTTTAAGTAAAATGCATAAGAAACAAAAGATAGCTTTTTTATTAGCTGTGATTTTACCTGCATTCATGTTCTCTCTTTTTGCAGAACCGATTCCTCGAAGCGGCAGCGAAAAAGATATTTCTGATATTGCTAAAAAGGTCTATCCTTCAGTAGTCAAAGTTGAAACAAGAAACAGGACAAGGAGGGTCGCCACTGGTGTAGTTCTTGATAAAGATGGACACATTATAACAACAGCGCTTATCTCACCAAGAGATGAAAAGATATTTGTAATAGACAGAAACGGAAAGAAGATAAACGCGGATTTTTTGGGAATGGATTCAGTGACTCATTTGGCACTTATTAAAGTAGAAGAAAAGATTCCTCCAATCAAATTAGGGCATGCAAAAGATATGTCTCCGGGTGAATGGATCGGAGTAATCAGCGTTTCTCCAGAGAATACTCCTGCCATAACACAGGGAATTGTAAGTTCTGTTGCTGAAGATAGATTACGTTTGAATGTTTGGGTGATGCCTGGGTCAAGCGGAAGTCCTGTTGTGGACAATCAAGGCCGAATGGTTGGTTTGGTGAGGGGAATTTATTACGATAACCAACCTTTTGTTTTTGAATTCAAAGAGAAAGAAATTGTTGGATCAGGATATGTGATTAGCTCTGCTGAGGCACCATCATCAGGAATGGCACTTGCTATTCCTGTTGATTTGGTGCAAAAAGTGGCTACAGAAATAAAAGAAAAAGGGAAAGTTAGAAGAGGATGGCTTGGTGTTTCAATTGCAGATAATGAAGAGGGCCAGGTGGAAATCATAAATGTGGAAAAAGAGTCTCCAGCTTCACTTGCAGGACTACAGCGTGGAGATGTCATCCTTGAGTTTGAGGAGAAAAAGGTCACAGGCGGCAAGATGTTTGCATATGCTGTGCGCGGCCACAGCCCAGGTGAAAACGTAACTTTAAAGATAAAAAGAAATGGAAAAGAAAAAGAAATCCAGGTGAAGTTGGGAGAGTATTCAGAAAAAGAAATTTTTAAGGAATTTGAAAGAAAATTCCCACGTCTTTTCCCTCAATCGAAAACTCTTCGTGAATATTTACAACCGAAGACATTCAAATGGCATTTGGGTTTGGAAAAACGTAAATACATTGGAGTTTATTTGAATGAACTTGGCAGAGAACTATCAGATTTTTTTGGGGTGAAAGAAGGCCGCGGGTTATTGGTAGCCAAGGTCACCCCTGACAGCCCTGCAGAAAAAGCAGGATTGAAGGTTGGAGATGTCATTGTTAAGGTGGAAAATAAGCGTGTGGAGACTGTAGGTGAATTGAGTAAATTGATTCAGGATAAGGAAGAAGGGGACACAATTGTCATTGAATTTCTGAGAGACAAAAAAAGTAGAACAGTCAAAATCAAAGTGGAGCAAGAAGAAACTGAGTTTAGCAAGAAGATGAGGAATTTTCCAAATGAGTTTAAAGAATATTCCCGTTCTTTGGGAAATTATCAAATGCAGTTATAAAGATACTAAAGCCATCTGTTCATGAAGTTTTTGAATTCTTCAGGAGATAACTTGTGACTGAGATTGTAGTTGTTCTTTTTGCGCTGATTTAAAGCTTCATAAAGAATGATTCCAACGGATACAGAAAGGTTTAAACTCTGGACCATTCCATTAAGCGGTATTTTGATTAAATAATCAGCCATTGTTTTAGCCTCGTCAGAGATTCCTTCAGATTCATTCCCAAACACAATTGCTATTGGTTGGGAATAATCTATATCTGTGTAAGGAATTGAGTCATCAGAAAGACTTGTGGCAGCGATTTTAAATCCTCTTCTTTTCAGTTCATCAAAACATTCTTTGGGTGATTTATATGTTTGGAAATGCAGCCATTTTTCAGCCCTTGTGGATATGGCTTCGTTTATTGGAAAAGGTATGGGCTGGGAATAGATGATGTCAACATAGAGGACTCCTGCAGCATCACAGGTTCTGACAACAGCGCTCGCGTTGTGTGTGTTTGTCACTTCTTCAAGGACAACTCTTAAATCTGGCTGACGCAGAGAAAGAACATTTTTGACTTTTTGGATTCTTTCCTTTGTTGGCATGTAAAAAATATAGCAGAGAACTTAATGAAACGCAAAACCGTTTTAATCTGGTGCAGGAGGCATTAGCCTTAAAAGAAGAGCATCTTAGCCGCCATTACAGACCAAAACAGTATTCCCCCAATCAATGCGCGGGGTTCTTTGTTTCTTTTGTAGAGCCCCAAGCTAAATGGTTTATTTTCACCAGAAAGAGAAAGTTTGATTCTGGGGGCAAAAAGCGGAGTGTTTTTTTGGTATTCCTTGTATTTTTCAGGAAAGAGGCGCATCATTTTTTCTTTTTCCTTATGGATTATTATAGGGTAGAAAGTAAGGGAATACACAATGAAATAAATTGCTACGAACCAGGATTGTGAGCCGATAACTACCCCTGTTCCAATTATCAGATTAGCTAAATAAAGTGGATTTCTGGAGTATTTGTAAGGGCCAGAGGTTGTTAATTCGGCTTCTTTTTTTAGATGGCCGCAGGCCCATGCGCGAAGAAATAGCCCAAGCAGAGTTAACCCGATTCCAGCCAGAAGATAATCGAAAGTAGGTTTAGAAAAAACAGGAGTTAACAGAAGCCCTAATGTTCCTGTTCTTACTCTCAATCTGTAAAGAGTTTCTTTTAAATTCATTTCAGTTGTCTTCCTTTAAAGCTTTACGGCTGAGTGCGGCTATTTCTTCTGGGGAAATCTTTTTGAGGCATTTCGGACGTTGACATTTTCTTTTATAACAATAACTGCAATTCAGTTCGTGGAATGCTACCTGGCTTTGTGGGTGAAAAGGGCCGTTTCTTCTGGGATTGGTTGGACCAAAAATAGCCACAACAGGCTTCAGGAATGCACTTGCAGCCTGTAGGGCAAATGTATCACCGGTTATTACAACTGAGGATTCCTTAACAAGGACCATTACTTCTTGTAAAGACAAGGGTGGTACAAGTGGAATGCCTGTTTGTTCATTAAGTTTTTTTGCTTCTGCTTTTTCTTCATCATTTCCCCATAAAATAAGGAAAAATACATTATCATCTGCTTCCATTAATCGAATAAATTTTGCCCAGGATTCAGGAAACCATCTTTTTGTTTTCCATGCTGCCCCAACATTGATAATGACAAGTTTTTTTTGGCCACTGTATCCGAGTTTATTTAATTTTTCTCTTACAGAATGGATGAGTCCTTCAGGCAGCACAAGCGGAAATTCGAGTCTATTTTCATTTATGCCTAAAAGAGTAAGGAGCCGTAAATTTTTCAGGATGACGTGCTTATCTTCAGGGACTTCTTTCAAGTGTTCTGTATAAAAGAGGCGGGCAGCAGGTTCTTTGAGGTTTTTTCTATGAAAACCGATTCTTGTTTTTGCTCCAGAGAAGTAAGAGAGAAAAGCAGATTTTATTAATCCCTGGAAGTCTATTGCTATAAGGTTTTTGCTTTTCAATTGGTTTCTAATCGAGCGAATATCTTTCCAATATTTTTTAAGGTCTCTTGCATTTTGCTTGGGAGGAGCAGTGATTATCTTGTCAATTCCGGGAACGCAGGCAAGAATTTCTTTGCCTTTAGGTTCAACAAGCCAGGAGATTTTTGCTTCAGGGAAATGTTTTCTTAGTGCTGCGAATGCAGGGAGAGTGTGAATAACATCCCCAAGTGAGCTCAGCCGGATGATTAAGAAATTGTCCATGGTCATTCTTTTTCTTTAAGTGCGATTTTGGCGATAGCTTTTATTATATCAGATGTGGATCGAACCTTTGGCCCCCCTGTAATCGCTATCTTTCCTCCATAGCGTAGAACAGTTTCTTTTTCAGGAACACTTTCTTTGGTGTAGTCAGAACCTTTTGCATGGATATGCGGTTTCAGAGCAAGGAGAACCTTCTCCACATTTGTTTCATCAAATGTTGTGATGTAATCAACGCAGGAAAAGGAAGACAATATTTCTATACGCTCTGATTCAGATAATATTGGCCGGCCCTTGCCTTTAATCTTTCGTACGGAGGAATCGTTGTTTAAAGCCACAACTAAAATGTCGCCTGTTTTCCTGGATTCTTTTAAATAACGGATATGGCCTACGTGGATTAAGTCAAAGCATCCATTAGCAAGAACAATTGTGTTCCCTTTTTTCTTTTCATCCTGAATGATTTGTTTTAATTGGGTAAGGGGATAGAACTTTTTCACTTTTAAGAAACGATTGCCTCCTTGAGTTCTTCAGGTGTCAGTGTGGCGGTTCCTTTTTTCATGACCACAAGCCCACCTGCAAAGTTGGATAAAAGAGCAGCTTCTTTAAAGCTGGCTCCACATGTTAGGGCCAATGTAAAGACACTTATGACTGTATCACCTGCACCAGTTACATCCACGATATCGCTTGTGCCGTGTATTGGAATATAGGTGACAGGCTTGTTTTTCTCGAAAAGAGCCATTCCTTTTGAACCGCGTGTAATTAAAACAGCAGAGGCAGTTGTCTTTTTTAAAAGAGTTCTTCCGATTTTATTAAGTTCTGAAGTATTGTCATTTATTTCGGTTTGAAGGGCCTGTTCAACTTCAGGTTCATTCGGGGTAAGTGCAGTAATGCTCCTGAAATTAAGGATCCTGAATCTGGAATCCAAAGTTACAGGGATATTCGATTTCTTATAATATGGAAGTATGGCCTGAAACAGGTCTTCCCGGACAACATGATAATTATAATCAGAAATTAGAAGTGCATGGGCTCGAGCCGCTAAGTTTTCAAGATGTGTACGAATTTTTTGTTCGAGTAGGGGAGTCCATCGGACTTTTTTTTCGTGGTCGATGCGTAGAATTTGCTGTTTTTTTGCTGTTTCTTCTCCTGCTAAGATTCTGGTCTTTACTGGAGTAGTGAAATCTTTGTCAATGACTATATAATCTGTATTAATTCCCTTTGATTTCAACCTTTTTATTATTTCCCTGCCCGCGGTATCATTTCCAATGACACTAACAGGCAAGGGGACTGCTCCTAAATCCTTCAGGTTTAGAAGTGCGTTTCCTGCTCCTCCAAGATATAAGTCTGTATTTTTATAAGAAAGTACCAATACTGGAGCTTCTCTTGAGATGCGGCGGGTTGTGCCGTAAAGATATTCATCCAGAATGAAATCTCCCCAAACAGCTATCTTTTTCCCTGAAAAGCAGTCAACAATATGTTGTAATCTTGTGTTTTTTATATTCACGGAACCTCAGGGAAAGATTATTATCAGAAAAGAAATAAAAGTCAAATCCATTGATGATGATGCTTGGGGACGCTTTAAGATTTTCAACTTTTCCGCTATTTCTGTGGATAAAGCTGTTGAAAAGCAGGCAATTTCTTATTGAATGAATTGACCTCATTGAATTTCTGACACCTTGCACAATTTTTGGGCACAGTAAGAAGCCAGCTGTTTTCAGCAAAAGGAGGGTTGATGATGGGAATAATTTTTAAAATATTAAAATTTTTTAATCTTTATTTAATCTTCATTTAATTATTTCCAGCTATAATCTATTTCTATTTCTTGATTAAAAAGAAGGAAATTGATGAAGTCAGGGGAAATTGTCCCTCGAAGTAATTATTGAGAAGAAAAGTGGATAGTTCACACGGAAAGTGTCCACCGAAGTGACCCTATAAAGAATCAAAGCAAAAGAAAGGAGAAATATAATGAAGAGAGGTCTCTTGTTCACAATCTTCATGCTGACTGTTGGTTTTTTTATTTGTATTCCAAATATTTATTCGGAAAATAAACAGGTCAATATTGAAGAATTAAAAGAAAAGGCTCCAAAAGTTTTTATAGACTGCAGGCGCTGCGACATGGATTATATTCGAACGGAAATTACCTAT
>DAOUSP010000003.1 GCA_030627155.1 Candidatus Aminicenantota bacterium | reverse complement strand
ATTTCATAACTTCTCTTTCAAGGCAAGGTACAATATCTAGGGAGGCGAGGAAAAGGTTAAGATGGTTTGATCATTACCACAAAAACGGTAATGCAAGGCTTACATGTCGCTATTTTGGGATATCTCCTCAGACATTCTATCGGTGGAAGAGACGCTTCGATCGATATGATTTAACGACATTGGAATCAGTTTCATCAAGGCCACATCGGGTAAGGAAGTCTCAAACACCTTCAGAGGTTGTTGAGCGAATCAGGGAGCTCAGGGAGCAGTATCCCCGATGGGGAAAAGACAAGCTGGCTGTGCTTCTTCACAGAGAGGAGATAGAGATCTCTGCATCGACTGTAGGGCGAGTTATCAAACGTCTAAAGGATAGAGGTGTTCTCAGAGAACCCTTGAATGCCACTTTAGCCAAGCTTTCGAGGAAGAGGAAATGGAAACCCCGGTATGCGACACAGAAGCCGAAAGGTTATTAGATCAAAGAGCCAGGTGATTTAGTAGAGATAGATACACTTACTGTGAGGCTTCTTCCAGATGAGGTGCGTTACCAATTCAGTGCCAGAGATATCATCTCTCGATGTGACGGATTAAGAGCCTACAAAAGCCAAAGCAGTTGGAAAGCTGCGCATTTTCTCCAGTACTTAAAGAAGAAATTTCCTTTTAAAATCAAAGCCATCCAAATAGATGGTGGTTCTGAGTTTAAGAAACATTTTGAACAAGCCTGTCAAGACAGAGGGATACTTCTTTTTGTTCTCCCTCCCAACTCACCCAAGTTGAATGGGCATGTGGAAAGAGCAAGCCGAACTCATAGAGAGGAATTTTATGAAGTGGAAGAGATAGCGCTTTCAATAGAAGAACATAATAGGCAATTGGAGAGATGGGAATATGTTTATAATCATATAAGGCCTCACCAAGCTCTTGATTATCTAACTCCATATGAATATTATCAACAATGGTTAAAAAATCACAAAACAAATGTGTCACTAAGGTATTGAACGAGTACAATTAATAGTAAAATATGAATAAATTTGATATACTTTCATACAAATAAGGCAAAGAAATAAAAAGAGGGTTGGTATATCTATTATGAAAAAATATATTTTGTATGGACACGCGAACAATGATTCGAGGTTATAAAGATTTATATAAGCTTTGGGATTTAACTGAGTTATTTATTGAGAAAACGAATCCCGATTTTGATGATATTGACAAAAAAAAATTAGGACATCGAATAAAACAACATTTATTTGGAGGACAAAGACCTAGCAGGTATGACTCCCTTGATTCAAAGACTAAGTATTGGATTGATAATTTTATATACTATACTGAAATTTTAGATTCGTTGGAGAGAATGTATCAAGCCTATGCATATATTTGTAAGTTCCCAAGATTTAGATATTATAATTTTTTTAGAATAAATGAATTCTCATGGATTAGATATCACCTCGAGTTTTGGCTTCAAGAGGTCTATAATCTTAGAGAGAGAACAATTAAATGGATCAAGTATCTTGAAGAAATCGCTAAGCATAGATTAAAAAATAATTCTGTTACTAAACTAACTAAATTCAGAAAATTAGTGGATAAAGTATTTGAAAAAAATAAAATTGTTAGGGGTTCTCACGTTCATGAACGACGATTTGAGCCAAATGATTTTACAGGTATAGATTTGCTGAACTTGCTTATTTCCAAAGGAAAATTGAAAGATCTAATTCCTTTAAGGGTTCTAGGACCCAGGGAGCATGTAGTTCTCCTGCCTCATTTTTTTATCATACCAAGTATATAGATCTTATTTTTAACTAAATTTTATGTAGGAGGTTTTACATGAAGGAATCATTATTTAAATCAAGGTTGCTAGGGGTTTTTCTTTTTGTAGCCTTTATTCTATCTGTCGCATTTGCGGAGGAAAAGACAGATAAGGTGGACAAGTTATTTGCTCGATGGGATTCGACTGTTTCCCCAGGAGCAGCTCTGGCGATCGTAAAAGATGGCAAAATCATCTATAAGCGCGGTTATGGTATGGCAAACTTAGAGCACAACATACCCATTACTACAACCTCAGTTTTCCGTATTGGTTCTAGCTCCAAGCAATTTACGGCAGCATCTATTGCTATCCTTGCCAGAGAGGAGAAGATTTCTCTTGATGATGATATTCGCAAATATATTCCAGAAATGCCCGAATACCAAAGGCTGATTACTGTGAGGAATCTGGTTCACCATACCAGCGGAATCCGAGATTATACGTCACTTCTTTCTCTTGCGGGCTATATGCCTGATGCAGATTGTCCTACAATCGAGGAGACTATCGAAATCCTGGCAAGGCAAAAAAATCTGAACTTTCCTCCTGGTGAAGAGTATTCTTATTCAAACTCAGGCTATTTTCTGCTGAGTGTCGTAGTGGAGAGAGCAAGCGGCAAAACCCTGAACGAATTTGCCCAGGAGCGTATATTTAAGCCCTTAGGGATGAAAAACACCCATTTCCATTATGACCACACAATGACTGTAAAAAATCGTGCCGCCGGCTATTCTCCAACAAAAAAGGGCTTCCGCATTAATATGAGCAACTGGAACCATGTGGGAGACGGAGCCATATTTACCACAGTAGAGGATTTATTTCTCTGGGATCAAGCTTTTTACAACAATAAGTTAGGGAAGGAGCTAACGGAGCTCATTCAAACCACGGGTGTGTTAAACAGCGGCAAAGAGCTTGATTATGCTTTTGGACTAAGGATAAGTGATTACAGGGGATTGAAAACAGTTGGCCACGGAGGTAGCTGGGTTGGCTTCAGGTCAGCGATGATTCGTTTCCCGGAGCAAAGGTTTTCTGTGGTTTGTTTGGCAAACCTGAGCACAATCAATCCCTCCTCACTTTGTCAAAAGGTAGCTGATATCTACCTTGCTGATCAATTCAAAGAGGAGCCTGTAAAAAAGCCCAAAAGAAAAGTTACTCCTATTACGCTTCCGAAGAAAGAATTGGAGGATAAGGCAGGCAACTACCATGATGAAAACTCTAGAATGTGGGTAACTGTCTCAGTAGAAGATGATAAGTTGAAAATAAATATTTGGGGTCAAAGCCTCATTCTCTCGCCCGTGAGTAAGACAAGCTTTCAAGCACTGGATGCACCCTTTGATGTCTCCCTCGATTTTGAGCCTGAAGTAAAAGGCAAAGCACTGAAGGCCAAGTTGACTATGAGAGGAAGAGAAGGAATAAACCTGGTGAAAGCTCCGAAGGTAGCTCCTTTAACGCCTGCTCGGTTAAAGGAATATGCCGGAGAATATTATAGCGATGAGCTCATGACAACCTATAGACTGGTGGTGGAGGAAGGAGTATTGGCCTTCAAGCACAGGAACGCTCCAAAAGATCCCCTAAAAGCTATGGGTCCGGATAAATTTATCGTTGGAAGGATGAATATAGACTTCCTTCGGAACAAAAGAAATAAAATTACTGGATTCAATCTTGGTGTAGGTCGTATAAATTTAGACTTTATCAGAAAATAGCATATTGATTATCTCTAAAATTTTTTTTATACAATAAAAAAACTAGAATTTCAATAGGCGGTCACAAAATTAGATAAAAGGAAGGAATTTTTTGATGAAGCGAATTTTATCTTTATGGCCTGTTTTAACTGCAGTGAGTGCAATAAGGAGAACAGTAATATGAGCGATAGTACAGTGATTGCTTGTAGCGTGCAATCCAATGACAGATGGATTTTGCATGGAAGGCGTCAAAAGCCGAGAAAAAACACGCTCAGAGCTTGTTCTGCGATTATAGCTTTTCTTAAAAGACTCGGAGCCATAGTTGTGGAAGCTAGTATCCCTCCTCAAGGGGACAAAGCTTTTCCTTCTATTAAAAGGTTCTTTGTCCCCTTCAAATTAAAATACTCCATGTAATATTTGCAAAATAAAAAATATTTAATATAATTTAGAAAAGAATGAGGGTAAATACAGTATTAAAAATTTTATCATGTTTAATTTCATCATCATGTTTAATTTCATCATGTCAGGGAAATGAGAATAAACTTAAGTGGAAAGGAATTATAGAAAAAAAAGATAATAAAATAATTGTTTATAATCATTCTCAGCCAGTAATAAAAGATTTTAAGTTGAAGTTAGAAGAACAATTTACTCTTGGGCTTCAAAAAGATGAAAAATATATATTTAACAGCGTAAATAACATTGCTTTAGATAGCAAGGAAAATATCTATGTTCTTGATTCCAGGGATTATTGCATTAAAGTATTCGACTCCCAGGGTAAATTTATAAAAAAAATTGGAAGAAAAGGACAAGGACCGGGGGAATTTCCAGAGATAGCCTTTGATATGAAAATAACTGAAAGTGACAATGTTTATGTTCTTTTTATAAATAATGCACGAATAGATAAATTCAATAAGCAAGGAATTTATGAAAAAAGCATTAAAATTCCTCCCTATATAGGTAGATTTTATATTGATTCTTCAGAAAACATACTTGCAGAGAGTGTGGTTTGGGATGAGAAAGGAGAAAAAAGAAGAATTATAAAGATCAAAAATGGAGAGATTGAAAAGGAATATTCTTCCTTCAGAAGATTAAATACATACCAAGATTTTAGGATGTTTTACAGTAATAAAGGAATGTTGGTTTATGGCCGTAAGCATGAGTATAAATTTCTCATTTTAGATAATAAAAATTTAGATATTGAAGTAAATTGTGATGCTCCTCCAGTACCATATTCTAAAGAAGAGAAAACGGAACGTTTCAAAAAAATGGAGAAAATACCTCTAAAATTTCGTTCTAAACTTCCCTCGGTTAAACCTTACTTTTCAAGCATAATTATGGATGATTATGCTTGGATATGGATTATCAGAGATAGTCCGTATAAAGGGAAATTTTTTTGTGATATTTTTGATACTCAAGGTAGATATATTTATCAATTACTTCTTGAGTATGCTCCCGATCTTATAAAAAATCGTTTTATGTATACTGTTTATGAAGATGAGTACAGTGGCTATTTAATTACAAAATTCAAAATGAGAAACTGGCCTCCTGAAAATCCTCCACTTCATTAATAATTCTAAAATAAAATTTAAAGAAAAGATCAAAGAGTCTGAATTAAGAAGTAATAAAAATAAGGGCATATTTATACTATACATTTAGGTCTACATTACCAACTGCGTATTCCGATTAATCTGGCCACTGATTCTGGAGTTATATGGCCACTTGTCGGAGCGAAGCGACGCTGGGTTTTGGCAAGTTGGTCCAACACCTTCGGATATGATCCATCCGCATGGGACATTTTTAATTTTTCAAACAAGCGAGTGAGTTGAAAGTAGCGGACTGTAAATCCATTCCGGCATGCCGCATTTCCAAGGGCACAGGCAAGATAAGTTTTGCCTGCACCTGTTGGACCGGTGATTATTGTATTGAGTTTCTCCTGGATCCATGCTCCTTCTGCTAGATAAAGAACTTGACTGCGATCAAGCCCGCGGTTTTTTGAGATATTGAGATCTTCCATTACTGCAGGCTCTCTAAACCGGGCGACGCGAACTCGGCGGCGCAACTTCCTCGTCTGCCGAAGATTCCATTCTCTGTCCAAGAGAAGCCCGATTCGCTCTTCAAAGGAAAGTTTCTTGTATTGCGAGTTTTCCATCTGTTCTCGCAGACCTTCAAGCATACCGCTGAGTTTCATAGCGGCCATTTTATCCATTATAGGCTGTTGAAGCATGAGTTTCTCCTTATTGATTTTCTCCAGGTCTTCATTCTTGATCCAAAAGGCAGAGAGTCTCCAAAAACAAGGCTCTCAGAGACCGTATAAGAGCTTTTCTTTGTTCTATGCATATCTGTCCTTCAGGAATAATACTTTGTCCCACGGATATTGGGGTGTGTCTTACTCTCTGTGATTACTGGTTCATCTAACGGCACTTTATCCAACCCTGGCTCCAGGATGTTTTTAACACCTTTATAGGAATGAAGGCCGAAGAGAAGCGCTCTTTTACAGGCAGCTTCAAGTCGGTCTTTTCCGTACCGGGTCTCCATTCGCATAAGTCCCAGCGATGAACGATAACCCTGTTCTCGATGGCGCCGGGAGGAAAGGATTGCTTTTACCATTTGCGCTGTCGTTGAGCCGCTTTTCTCTGCCCAGCGGATGAATCGCTCAGGGTTCCACTCTGTATACTGACGATGGGACTCCGGCATGTGTTCAGGGTGCGTTGAGTATCTGCCAGGAGTATCGTCCCTTTTGTGTGAGGAGACTCTCTTGGTGTTATAAAACACTTCTACAATATGATCTGTGGCTCGGATATCCACATTCTTTTGAATGAGTGTGTAGGGAACAGAGTAGTAATGCCTGTTAAATTCCACATGATAATCAATCCCAACTTTAGCTCTTTTCCATTCAGCCAATTCAAAAGGCCTCTCTGGCAAAGGACGAAGTGCCGGCTTGTCCAACTCTTCGAACAACTCGTTGCGGCTTTTCTCAAGATGGCGCATCTTGCGGGCATTGAGCTCTTCAAGCTTGACCTTTATAGCTTGATTGATCTCCTCAATTGAGAAAAACTGTCTGTTCCTCAGTGGAGCGATGACCCAGTACTCAACGACCTGAACACCGCATTCCACCTTGGCTTTGTCTTTGGGATGGCGGACTCTTGTGGGAATAACTGCAGTGTTGTAATGTTTTGACATCTCATGGTAGGTTGGATTGATGGCCGGTTCATAAAAGCAGGGAGACGTCACCCCGGTTTTCGTATTATCCGGCACCAAAATCTCTGTAACACCGCCAAAGTATTCAAAAGCCCGTACATGACCCCCAATCCATGAATTTAAGGCTTGTGAAATCTGTGCTTCCGCATAGATACGGCTGCTGGCCCCAAGGGCTGCAACAAAAACGTAGGCTTTCTTCTCCTCTCCTGTCAATGCATTTGTATAAACCATGGTCAGACCTGCATAGTCAACAAAGAGCTTCTCTCCTGCTTTGTGATTGATCCGCATCATAGGATTAAGCTTCCCAGACCATCGGTTATAAAACTCGCAAAACTGGGAATAACTGTAAAAATCAGGATCCTCCTCCTTATACTCAATCCACAACAGTTTCCGAGTAACCCCTTTTCTCCTTAACTCCTTATGAATCAAGGCCCAGTTGGGATGAGTACTTCTTGTGCCAAGCTTCATCACAGAGGGAAAAAGCAACTGCTCCAGTGCCTCATCCGAAAGCTCCTCAGGCAGCGGCTAGCTCAACCCTGCTTCAGAAGCCCTAAGCAAATACTCTCTTACAGTCTCTCTCCCGATCGAACAAGCCCTGGCTACAGCCCGGTTGGAAAGACCCGCATCGTTCAATCGTAGAATGTCTTTGATTTTTCGCATGGATAACCTCTTTCTTGCCATCCAGTCCTCCTTTTTTTTGAAGGACTATGATGGCTTATAGCATTAAAATTATCCAGCGTCACTTCAATGAACTCAGATTCCGGTATTGCTAAAAAAGTGGCCGGATAAAACCAGAATCGGTGGCCGCTTTCAACCAGAATCAGTGGCCGTAATGAATCGGAATCACCGGCCGCTTTGGGCCAGATTATGCAACTTACGCTTTAAATCTAATTAAATATTTTTATTAGTGATTCCTATATTTTTGAAAAGAAGGAAGTATGTTTATTTACCGGATTACAATTGCTTAATAAATTGCGAGATAAAAGATACTTTTCTTAAAAATTCAAAA
This sequence comes from Candidatus Aminicenantota bacterium, assembly GCA_030627155.1. Classification (GTDB taxonomy): domain Bacteria; phylum Acidobacteriota; class Aminicenantia; order Aminicenantales; family Aminicenantaceae; genus Kmv29. The sequence continues at coordinate 17,277 of DAOUSP010000003.1, read as the reverse complement.
AAAATAATAGTAGAAAACACTAATATTGATGAAAAAGTTATTAAATCAAGGTTCAAAAATCTTAGACAACTTATTTTTGAAATTACACAGGACTGCAACTTAAGTTGTAGATATTGCACTTTTAGTGGGATATATTATTTTAAAAGAAGACGGAATAAAAAGAGTTTAAATATCAGCATAGCAAAAAGAGCTTTGATATATATTTATAATTTTATAAAAGATCGAAAAGAAAAAGAATTTGTAATAGGATTTTATGGTGGTGAACCTCTCTTAAATTTTGATATTATAAAAATGATTGTTGAATTTTCAAAAAGGCTTTTTTCGGGCTGGAATTTAAGATATTCTTTGTCAACAAATTTAACATTATTAAATCGACAGATGATAGATTTTTTCATTAATAATAACTTTGAAATTCAAGTTAGTTTAGATGGGCCTGCTGAGAATCATGATGCAAAAAGAATATTCCATAATGGAAAGGGTACCTTTGCTAAGGAAGGAAAGTTTGAAATTGATGATGAGTTTTGCAAGAAAACTAAAAGATCGATTATTAATAGTTTAGAATACTTAATACAATTAAAAGAAAAAGAGGTGATAGTATGAAAGTAAAGATTTTATTATTCCTTTTGGCTACTTCATTATTAGTTTCATGTGAAAAAGCAATTAATACTACTAACCAAATTAATGATACGGATCTTATTCTTAATGAGGCCGAAATTATAGAGACAAAGGTATATAAAGGCATATTGCTAGGTGTGAATTTTGATAGAAATGAGATTTACGTTCAAAATTCGCCAATTGGAGAGAATACATATGATATTGAAATAATTGATACAAAAGAGGAAAAAACTATAAAAACCTTAAAGCTTCGAAGAGGGGATTTTCAGTCTCCCACAGATGTTTATAGTCCTTCCTATATGCAATTTTTAAATAATCGATATTATATCATTGATCAGTTTCATAAAATATTAGTTTTTGATCAGAACCTCAACTATCTTCATACGCGTATGTTTAAAGATGCTAAGCCTAGATATTTCATTGATTTTTTTTATAGAGGAGGGAATGCATTTTTTGTAATAGGGAAAAAACACTTTGGCCCCGAAGAATCAAAATGTTCCTTTAATATATTCAAGATAATCGAGAAAAAGAAAATGGAACTGTATAAAAAAATCCATGAATCATCTCATAAATCTAATAATTATACCCGCCGGACCAGAAATGTCATTAAAGGTGCTATATGGGCTTCCACGTGGGGATTTGAGAAGGATGGCAAGATTTATTTCTGCAATGGGGAAGAAAAGCAGTATTATGTCTATGATTTAGATTTGAAGAATTTAGAATGCATTAAAGTTGATTTCCTCAAAGGGAAAAAATTGTCTAATAAAGATGCAGAAAAAATTGTATATGATATTTACAAATCAGGCGACGTATATGAAGAAATTAAGAGAAAACACAATATGACATACAAATTTATTTCATATCCTGGGATAATTTATTATTTTGGATTTTATGATGTGGGAGAAAATGAACTGGGTATTGCAGGAGATATAGACTTAGAAAGACTGGCTTTTCGTCTGGATATTATTAAGATTGATTCAAAAGAGTATGTAGAAAGCATTTGGCTTCCCATTGGACACGCTTTTCTCCGAACTCTTGATGAGAATTATACAGGTCTTTTTCAAAACGAGATAAATATAGATAAAGGAATATTTGTTTATACAGATTATGAAGAAGAGAATGGAGAATTCTTTGTTAAACTGCTGCGGTTTAGAATTAGCAGGAAATAAATCGGTTCTTCACCTAAAATAAATTTTATATATTTTTTTTAACTTTATACATAAAAACAGGAATTTTAATTTTCTCTTGAGGGAAAGAATGGTTGATGTCAATCATTAAACTTTTTCACCAATTCATTTCTATTGAAAAAGGACCAGTAAATACTGCAGTTATCGATTTTCTCAAAGGAAATGTCTATCAAGTTGAGAATGAAATTATTGATAAGTTCATGAAAAGAAAATATCAAGAAATACCTAAATTCATCCAATCGCTTAAAGCTGAAGAATTAATTATAGAAGTTGATGAAAGAAGATGGATTCCCCGAATTAATCTTAAAAGCAAAGAAAGAGACGAAGATGAAAATTCTCTTGAGTTAGAAGTTGAAAATGGTGCCAATTTCATGTTAATAAAAAAGGTTCATCTCCCATTTAGTTGGCAAAAGCCTGAATGATTTTCAGTGAGAAGTAGCGGAAATCATGATAACCATAGGCTTTACGTTTAATGACTTTGATTTTATTGTTCACTCCTTCTAGCCTGAGTTTCCGACTTATTAAAGCGGATTCCATGTAACTCACTGTAATCAAACCAATTAATATATAAGCGACGTATTACCCACCAGCGATGATTTCTTGAACACCAAGCACTTGAGTCAGTTTCTTCTGTCTGGGAGACATTCGGCTTACCGTGATCTGGCTTTTAAGAGGTGTGCCGGGAGGATAGATCAGAGCTACTTCACGAATGGCTGAGAGGTCTTTAAGGAGTGCCGGGATAGTGATTTTCACTCCAGCCTGCTGAACGGTCTTATGAGCCAGGCTGCAGAGCAGCAAGGCCAGCACACAGTAAAACCCATGCACCCGGAGTTTCTGATCCGTCCAGTGGAAAGCCGGTTGCCACCGCAGGAAGTGCAGATTCTTCATATTCTTGAAGCTATCTTCAATATAAGCCAAATTGCGATAGGACTCTATGACATGATGAGGCGGCCAATCAAGCTGGTCTGTCACCAATACAGTTTTTCCCAGCCGTTCATTGCTGAGTTTGCGTAGAGCCGAATGATCCACCGAATAGCTGAAATCGGGCATAGAGCCTTTCTCCTGGATTTGGACCTTTATGATATCTTCCATAAATTGAGAGGAGAGGATCTTCTGAATTTGCTTCTCCAGATTCTCGATCTTCGGTTTCCTGCCCCGGCTGCGTTCTTTGGAGAGGCGCTGTTTCAGATCCGCCAGTTTCTTCTGACACCTGACAAGATTTTGAGTCACACCATAGAGTTGTTGTGTAAAAAAACTCTCCGTATAGACGATGACAGCCTGGCACTCCTTTCCCCAGATTTCAAACCTGGTGCTGAACGCCCGTGTTCCGGGTAACTCAGCAATATCAGAGAATCGATCATTCGGCACAGCGAACAACTCCGGTGCTCGATTGGCCGAGAGAGCCGCTGTAAAATGAACATTCTCCACAATCAGACTCTCCATGACTTCTTCGGACACATTCCCCTTATCAAAAACCAGAGTCGCTTCCCGACAGTCCCCGGCAATCTCTCTAAACCGAGCGACAAGCTTCTCCGAGATCATCGGAAAAAGTTTCACATCCGGAATGTTTCCCTCATACACATGATGAAGCACAGGGATCTGATAATCCCGCGTCACCAACAGAGCCAGCCCCACCTGCCGCAAATCATGGCGTTTCGCTTTAGAATTCCCCCGGGCAGGAAGTTTCGCGCGCTCATTGGAAGTGGCTAAAAACGTAAAAAAATTCGTCGTGTCATACAACAAGACCCGGGAATCCAATCCAAATTCCCTTTTCACCCCCAACACAAGCTCTTCTTCCACCTTCTCGATGACATCTTCTGTCATGCGGTCCATATGATCCCAGAAACGTTGAGAGGAAAACACAGTTTTTGGATACCGCCAGAGCCTTCGTAGGATGGTTTGTTCGTACCAATCGCCGATGGCCAGCTTGCTGCAAGGTGCCAGGGCGCGATTCAATGCTGCCAGCAGCATATACTCTCCCACTGAAGGCCCCTGCTCCCTCTTGGGCACCATCTTGTTGATAAGCCCTAAAATATCCAACTGTTGGGCAATACGCAAGAGGGCGGCAACTGCCCCGGCTTCAAAAAGCACGGCTTCTTTGGGCGAAGCGGGTTTAGCTTGTTCATGTCTTTTGATTATGGAATCCAGGGTGCCGAGGTATTTCTGCCAGACGATTCTGGGTTTACCATTAACCCGGGCAGATTCGGCAGCATAATAATAGGTATGACCCTTTTTGATTTTTTTAATTAGGGAAGCCATAATATAATCAGGGTAATACATTATTATCACAATGTCAAGCAAAAACTAACAATATATGGGTTAATTATATCTGCATGCCTCATATATAGTAGGGTAATACATATTTTGGAGCTCTTAACTTTCGTAGAATCAATGGATTGGAGGAAAAAAATATCTGAATTTATTCGCTAAAGCGGAAACTCAGGCTAGATGGTAAAACAAATGGCTTATGAATTTGTTAATTCAAAAGGAATTAAGTACTATCTCCATTTTAAAGATGTTAATTTAAAAGGTGGGAGACTGCAGAGAATTTATTATTTTGCTCGAGATGTCAGGCCAGGATCATTAGATGAAGTGCCGGCAGGTTATAGAATTGTTGAAACAGAAAGAAACAGTATGCCTATCCTGAAAGCTGTAGGTCCGCATGGTCCTAAAAAAGGTCCACCTAAGCCTAAAAAGCCGGAGAAAAAGAAAAAGTAAAAAAATTATAGTAAGAAAAAAATTCATAAAAGTTATCAATTAAAGTAAGAGAGATTTCTATGAATAAACTACTAGCTATTATTGGCGGATTAATAGCTATGGGTTGTGGCGTTATTTTAGTGGTTTTTGTATGGACCAAAGAGTTCGTTTATTTTGCCTTTGGTCTAATTCCTATTATTCTTTTTGTTGGTGGCCTTATAACCCTGATCGCAGGAATTAACGGTTTGAAAGAGGACATTGAAACTCCAGAACTTGAAGGACTAGAGGCAGGTGCGACGAAAGCTGTAGGTACAAAGGGGTTTGACAAGGGGCCACCAAAGCCTAAGTAAAATACATACATGACACTAAAATTTTATTGCAGTAAAAATAAGAAAAAATGAAAAGCCTTTTTTCTTTCGGGTTTCCTCTCTTCCTTAGAATAATAATTCCAGGAATATTTGGTACCGTTATATTAATTCCTTTGATAGCTTCTATTAGCGTTAAAATAGGTGTTGACTTAGAAATATTTGGAAACTCGCTTGTAAATAAAGGCTTATTACTTGCTATATTTACTCTTTCTATTGGTCTACTTGTTAATTTTTTAGATGACTTTATATATAAAATTTATGAGGGATATTTTTGTTGGCCTAAAAGGCTTCGAAACTACCTGACAAATAAATTGAATAAAAAGATAAAAAAGAAGCTCCAACAGGCTGAAAGTACTGAAGATAAGAATGAATATAATATGCTTTGGGATTGGCTATTAAGATTTCCTTTGAAAAAAGAGAAAGAAAAGCCTGAAACAGAAGCTATACTGCCAACTAAATTGGGAAATATTCTTTTATCATATGAAAGTTACCCAGAATCTAGATATGGAATAGAGACAATATTTTACTGGCCTAGGCTTTGGATGGCGTTAGACAAAGAAACAAGAAAAGAAATAAATACTACTTGGTCTGAGGCTGATTGCATAACCTACATCTCTTTTATTTGCCTTTGCTCAGCAGTTTTTTACTTTTTTGCTTTCATATTTGATTTAATTAATATACCAACACTAATCTTGGGACCAATAGGCAAACCTGTAAATAGCATTACATTTGGGGAAATTGCTATTTCACCTTTATTTTTCTTAGTTAAGGCAATTGTTTTACTACTATTAACTAAATTATTTTATTTAATTTCTCTCCCGCTTCACGTTAAAAATGGAAATAATTTCCAGGCACTTTTTGATCTTCACAGAGATAAATTAGAAAAGATTTTTCCAATAAAAGTCTCGGATGATGATGTTTGGAATGAGGCTTGGGCTTATTTGAAATATGGACTGATAAAATGTAAAAAATGCTCAAATTTTTATCCGAAAGATATTAAAAAGTGTCCCCACTGTAAGAGTTTAAAAAAATCTTAGATTGTACTGGCTTAGTAAATTCACACCATCCTCAACACTCCCAACCTTACACCCCACAAACAAATACCTTGTCTGCTCAGAGGATGGAAATGGTAATGTATAAGATTCTTTCGGTAGTCTCGCTAGTAAAATGAGCGAGCATTACCAAAAGAATGCATTGAACTATAAGCTGACGGAATCAGTTCTATGGGGATTGTATTGAGATTCTTGGACAAAAATGCAAAAGGCAAGGACATTTACCATAGTTCCAGTAAGTAGTTCTGCTATATTCTCGGTAAGTGGAAATGCAATAGGTTGGGTAAACAGAAATACCATTTTTCAGTGCGCCGGAAATGATCATTCCTCCTTGTTTTGATTTTTTATTCTATAAGACTCACCATCTAGGGTAAAAACTCTTGCGTGATGTAACAACCTATTCAACAAGGCTGTGGTCATTATAGAGTCACCCATCATCTCCGCCCAGGATTCAAAGGACTCCATTGAAAGTTATGAAAAAAAGTAGCTAACAGAAAGGATTTATATAATGACCTCTTTTTGAACTAGATTTGCTCTAGAGGGATCACGCGCTCGTTAGGGAGATTTATTATTCATCCTTGCTAATCTAAAAATAGCTTATACGTATTCCCTTTTTTCTCACGCTTTAATTTTCCTTCCTTATTCATAAAATAGGCAGCCTCGCTAATTTCATTTTTCTCATAATCTTCTATCATTTTATATAGCTCTGTTTGGAGGACTGCCGGGTTTGACTTTACCAAATCTGTAATGATTTTTCTTAATTGAACTTGCCTATCTGCATGTAATTTTTCTGCCACAAATTTTTTCTTCATTTCCTCCCAATTCAACATCTCTTCTCGTTTTTCCATATCAAAATACGCAGCTCCAGATGATAATTTTGACAATTCTCTAGCTTTATCAAAAACTGCTAACGCATCTTGAAATATCTCATCGGCTCTATCGAAGTCATTATTCTTCAGAAATTCAAAAGCTTGGCTATATTCCTCAGGGAAATTTTCAAGAAAAATTTCGCCAGAGTAAAATTTAATAAAATAAAAAGGCAATACATTCATCAAGGTTACTTTCCTTAGCCCATAATGGACCTTTGAAAACTTAGAAAATATCGACTTTGGCTTTAATTCCTTTAGAATTTCGTCAATTCGAGAAGTGTCCAAATTATGGGCTTTCATCTCTTCTTTAACTTCATTAATGTATGCGTCGCCCTGAGTTTCAATTCCTTTTTTTATTTCATTCTCCATACGTTCCTTTTCTATGTTGAATCTAGCTTCCAATCTCATCTTATCAACTTGCTCTTTTGAAAGTACTAACTCCTTTTTTTCATGATCGATGTCCATTCTAGCTCTTTCTTTACTTGAATGAGTGGGAACAGATCTTACACCATACATATCCTGAAGCCTTATAATTTCCTCTATCGCGAGTTTGTATTTTTGTTTAGCCTCTTCCTTTTTTTTAGGATCTTCTTCTCTACGGAACACTTCAAACCAATATTCATATTCCTCCCGTAATTTTTCGATTCTTTTTAAAATATCATCTTTTGTATCCATACCACCCAAGTCCTTGAAAATATTTCTTTACTTAAGCTCTACAACATTCAAATTCTCTGGACAATCATGACACGTGAAGTAAAGGATCTGGTAATCTTTTGCAATAGATTCTAGGATTTTAAATGCTCGCTCTTTTCTTCCCATATCGTCAAAACTCACAAATGTATCATCCAGGATAAGGGGCGGCTTCTCTCCAATAACAATCAATCCCAAAATGGCCAACCGAGCGGCAAGATAAACCTGATCCACGGTCCCACCTGAGAGTTTATCAATTTTATCATCAATATTTATAAACTCTCCTTTCTCGGACGAATATACACTCACTCCCAGGTTTTCATCCACTTTCACTTCCTTATATCTGCCATCTGTTATTTTCGATAAAATTTTGCTCATTTGATCTTCGATACCTCCTGAAAACTGTAATATCGAGCTCTTCCGTGCCCAGGTAATGTTATCATTGATGATATACAAAACTTTGTATTTATGGTCCAGTCGCTCCCTCTTTCTTTCTAACTCACTCAAACTCTCTTCTACGGCTGCGATGTCTTCTGCGCCAAGTGTTTCTTGTTTAATCTTGACATTTAGTTCGATTTGTTTTTCATTTAATTCTTTCACTTCTTCCCGTAATGATTCGGTTTCCCTCTCGAGCTTCGCGAAATCTTCGGACGAACATTTATATATTTTTGACTCATCCAGTTTGGCCTCAGCTATAGCTAATTCTTTTGCGCCACTCTTCTTTTGTTTTATAAGCTCATCTTCGTCATCGCCTATGGCTTCCAGCATACCATTGTTCCTCGTGATAGTGTCCTCTAATCCATCTTTTTTTTCATCAAGCTTTGCCTTATCTTCTTTTTTCTTTTTTAACTCAGATGGAGTTATCGCAAACGATTCAAGTTTCTCGCTGACATTATTTTCTTTTTTAAAATCTTTTTCCAATTCATTTAAATCAGCTTGGAGGTCAGATAAATCCTTATCATCCAACAATGTCTCAACCCTCATTTTGAGAGTCTCTTTTTCGTCTATAGCCTTTTTTCTTTTCTCATAAAGTTCTTCAAATTCTTCTATACTTTTTACACCATACCTCTTATAAAGCCAATTCAGAACTTCCTCTTTCCTTTCAATCTCTTCGACAATAGGCATTTCTTCTCCGGTTAGGTTTTTAACCTTAATACTAGCGATTCCGGGGAACCTCACAGTGGCTTCTTCATGCATTTCAGCACTCGGTCCTTTGACCTTTTTTCTGTCAGCAATAATCAAGTACTCGACATTTTTTTCAAGTTCCACTTGTATCCCAAAAAGTTGCTCAGCTAGGGACGAACGCAGGCCTTTGATTTCACCTGGGATTTTTCGTGCATTCTGAAGGTCTGTGTAATCCACCTTTTTATAAGAGTCGATTTCCTTTTGTTTCTTCTTTATCTGGGTTTCAAGCTTTTTTACAGCATAAATCTTTTTCTTAAACTCAAATAATTCTTTCTTTAATTTTATACAGTTTTCGACGGCTTCCTGATAGGCCTTGCCCTTCTCAATAATAAGCGAAAGAGATTCCAGCCTGGACTTTAATTTATTATGCTCTACGGTTGCATTCTGTATCTCCTTTATCGCCTTCTTGTACTTTTCCAGGTCTTCCTTAGCTGAATCAAAACCATTTTCCGCTTTTTCATATCTCTCTTTCGCGGTTATATATTTAAAACTTCCCTTGTAGGCCTTTTCTTTATCCTCCAAAGCGTGGCTGTCTTTTTTCTTTTTCTGATTAACCTTATCAAGTTCCTTTTTATTCTCTGTTAATTTTCTTAACCTTTCTCGTTTTACACTTAAATCCTGTTCTGTATCATATATTAGGATATCAATGTGAACCAATTCACCTTTTTTGCCACTCCGAGAACGTATTTTTTCCTTAGCTTTATTGATTTTTTTTACGATCTTCTCCGTGTCCAGACCCGAGCCGGCCAATCGCCCCTCGATGATCTCTCGCAGAGTGGACACAGAACTTCTAATTTTTTCCACCTCTTCTTGAGGAATACAGGCTGTGGCCTTAAAAGCCAGGTCCGAAGGCAGACCCACCAACTCTGCTACCTGTTTCCTCACCGTTTCTTTGTCTTTGATTTCATCCCCATTAGGTTTAACCAGAATATTCTTCTTGTTTTCAAAATCTCGAATAATACGATATTTCTTCCCCCCACTTTCAATCTCTAATTCTAAGGAGAAAGATCCTTCACTTCCCCATTTGCGACAGTACTCACGAATATGAGCTGCACCAGATGAAGCATCACCGTATAATCCTTGTGTTATGGCCTCTATGCTAAAGGATTTTCCAGCTTCATTTGGTCCTTTAACAACAGTCAAACCCTTGACAAAAGTTACTTTCTCATTAGAGAGCTTCCCGAAATTTGTGGTAGAAATCGATTTTAACCGCATCATTCCACCTCCAGTTCCTTCGAAATATAACTTGCACCAAGATACAGAGCCTTCTTCAATTGCTCTTTTTCTTCTTTGCTCTTGGCTTGCTTTATCAACTCCTTAAGCCGCTTCACATACAGATCGCCTATTGTCCCTTCAGCAAACAACTGATCGACCTTTTTGACAGGGTATCCTACCTTAGAAGTATTAACAGAAAAGCAGAAGAAATTATCTGCAAAATCCTCTTCCAGCAAATCCGCATCTATATCATGCCCCTGAGGGAGAATGCCTTTAAGTTGTAACCTAAGAAGAACATTTTCCCCGCATAATTTTTCAATTTCAGAGTTTAGCAAATCACCGGGTGTTGAGATTGCAACATCCAAAGTTTTCTTCAACCATTCGTAATGTCCTACTTTTTTGGGCTCGACTTCCGTCTTTTCTCCAAGATTAACGAGCAATATATGTCCAGCCTTATCCGCCTCATCAAATTTTGTGACTTCTGGCGAACCACTATACCAAGCAGTAATTCCTTTAGTGGAGAAATCACTCATTCTGTGCCAATGTCCCAATGCAATATAATCCATTCCAGAGGCTGCTATCTCTTTTGTATTAACCAAATAATCATCCGGATTCGATTTTCCTTCGATTTCAACACTGGCATGAATAACTGCGATATTGAATTTTGCCGTTATATCAGGCTTCAGTTCCTTTAACGGATGAACACCGCCTTGTTTTGTATCGTTTGGCCTTCCATGAATTGCCGCATCTTTTACTTTTATCACTTTGCCGTCAACTCCAAATACCTTAATATTTGGTCCCTGAAATTCTTTTCGCCAGTAAACGCTTTTGTCATCCAGCAGATCGTGTGTGCCTGGAGATATTAAAACTGGGATAGGATCGATACTTTTAAGTATATCCACGGCCTTCTTTATTAGACGAGAGCTTACCTCGTTTGACTCGAAAAGGTCACCTGCAATAATCATAAAATCAATAGGTTCAGATTTCGTTAGATCAGTTATTTTCTTAAGTGTTTCCATTTGGCCATTCCGCAGAAGACTCCCTTTCTCCCCTAAAAAAGCAAATGATTTTCCTAGATGAATGTCAGCTGTATGAATGAACTTCATGATATTGCTCCTGTATCATCAACTAAATAATTTCCAAAATCTTTAAACTATTTCTAAGGCAATCCACCTTACTTATTATACCTTCTGGGGTATATTATAGACTATTGAGAAGAACATTATTTATATCTTCTATTAGTAAAATATCCCCATTTTGTAATAAATGCAATACCTTACATGAATAATCTGGCTTTAGAAAAGTATAAGAAAAATGATGAAAAAATAGATCATATAATTAGTTTTAATTGGGTTAATGATCTTGCTGTCTAAAACTTACTGGATATAGTAATTTCTATTATTGCAGAGGAATATATCGAAATAGCCAGACAAAATCCTGATATATTTTCAAAAAAAGGAGGTTTTAAATGAGAGTAGCGATATACATCAGGTATTCTTCTGAAAATCAAAGTGCAAAAAGTATCGATGATCAAATAAGAGTATGTAAAAATTACATTCTGGATCATGGAATGGCTATTGATGAAAAGCATATTTATGTTGATGAAGCAATTTCTGGGTCCGTAATTAATCGTCCTGGGTTACAGACTTTAGAGAAAGCAATTGAAAATAACGAGGTTGATGCTGTAGCAGTAGATGATCTCTCAAGATTATCAAGAAGCAATCACCAAATGTTGACATTAGGGCTTAAATTCAATTACCACCAGGTTAAAATTATATCCGTTTCTTACGGCATCATTACAGATGAAGATAATTCTAAATTAAGCATTCACATTAGGGGCCTTATAAATGAACTTTATCTTGATGATTTAAGAAAAAAGACTATGCGCGGATTAGAGGGCCAAAAAATAAGAGGCTTCAGTACCGGAGAGAACGTATACGGGTATTTCACTAATCCCATAGGAAAATTAAAACTAAATAAAAAGGGTCAAGCTAAATATGAAGGAATGGTTCACAAAATAAATTCAGATGAAGCCAATATTGTTAAAAGAATCTACAAGGAATTTATTAAAGGGAAAAGTATAAGTAAAATAGTAAAAGATCTAAACAGCGACAATGTTCCAACGAAAAAGGGCTACTCAGAGGGATGGAACACTTCAACCGTAAGTAGAATTTTAAAGAATGAAAAATACACAGGATTATGGATATGGCGAAAATGGAAGAATATCAGAGATCCTATGACAGGAAAGACAAAAAAGGTTCCACGAGCAAAAGAAGAACGATTGTCTTCATTTAAAGAGAATTTAGTTATCATTGACAAAGAAATATGGATAGAAGCTCAGAAAAGATGGAGAGAAATAGAATTGACATGGCCTGTTAGGAAAAAAACTAAAAATAACAATTCAAAACAAAAAAGCTATGTCTATGCTAACCCGTCTCATCAACTTTCGGTCTAATGAAATGCCATTCTTGCGGAGGAGCTATTGTTCTTATCAGTGGAAAAGGCAGTGGTTATTATATGGATGTTATAATGCAAAAAGAAAAACCTGTGATAATAATCTCTTAGTTCCACGAAAACATGTAGAGAAAATTATTATATCTGAATTGAAAAAAAATTTGACAGCAGAAAATTTAAAATATGTTTATAGAAATTTAGAAAAGGTCATTGCAAAAGGTTTAAACAGCGTACCAGAACTTATTAAGAGGAAGAAATCTCAATAAGAAAAAATTCTGTCTGAAATACAAAACTATCTAAATTATATTAAAGTGGGAAATTTTTCTAATGCGGTCTCAAAAGCATTACAGGACGCTGAAAAAAGAAGTGAGATTTTAAAGCAAGAGATTAAATCACTAGAATTCCAGCAACAGAACACATTTAAATCTCCGCCAAAAGATTGGATAAATCACAGATTGGAAAAGTTAAACGAAACGCTAAATAAAAACACAACCACATCAGCTTTAGCTCTTAAAAAATTACTTGGGACAATAATGCTGGAGCCAATAACTGAATCTTCTTTTTCCTATGGGATTTCTGCGTTAGCTTCGACAGCCAATAACGACAAAAGGATGAAATCCAGGCATTTTTATATAGCCCATACAAAAATTCAGACTCTTGTTCTATTGGATGATAGGTATAAAGGTTCGAATTGGTATCAGTGGCCAGACTAATCGGACTACGCAACTGTAATGCTTTCATGTTTTTTAATAATTTCGTCTGCCAATCTTTCTACGGCTTTGAAATCTTCTTCCTTTGGATATCCCTTAACCACCACTGGTTCAAGGATTTCTGCCTTTATATTGGTTAAAATACCTTTTATATCATCTATAAATCTGCCTCCCCATCCATACGAACCTATAATGGAGATGAATTTTGTCTTTGGACGAAGGATATTTACAAGATATGCCGCATAAAGTGCCTGGGGATGCGGTCCTGTAAGAACCATGGGCGTACCTATAACCACAGTTGCAGCATCAACAAGTGCCATAGCAAGTTCTCCTATATCACTCTCTGTCAGGTTAAAAGGTTTAACGGTTATACCCTTCCTGATAAGTAGGTCTATAAAGTAATTCACCATCCTCTCTGTACTTCCGTGCATTGATACATATGCAACTACAACTTCATTTTTCACTTCATCACTTATCCATTCTTTGTAAGCATTAATAATAAAATCAGGGTTTTTGTATATAGGACCATGGCTGGGTGCTATTACATCTATCCCAAGTTCAGAAATTTTTTCAATGTTCTTTCTGATGGCAGTTCTAAAAGGCATCATTATCTCGGCATAATATCTTTTTGTATACTCAAGCAGCTTTTCTCCTTCCTCTTCATATAGAGAGGAATTTGCAAGATGTGAACCAAAGAAGTCGCAACTGAAAAGAATTCTATCCTCTACAAGGTAAGTAACCATTGTCTCGGGCCAGTGTACCCAGGGAGTAAGAATGAATCTAAGTGTTTTATCTCCAAGAGAGAGTGTATTTCCCTCAATTACTACAACAAATTTATCTTCTGGAATAAGCAAAAGCTCCTTCAGAAAATCTTTGCATTTTTCGTTGGTAACCACCTTTGCGTCAGGATATAATTCCAGTATCTTTGGAATTGTCCCTGAGTGGTCTTGCTCCGCATGGTTTGCAATCACATAGTCTAATTTGGTAACTCCAGCTTCTTTTAGGTTTTTTATTAACTCCTCTTCTTTAGTTGGATCCACAGTATCAATAAGGGCTGTTTTCTGTGTTCCTTTTATGAGATAGGCATTATAGGTTGTGCCATCTGGTAATGGAATGAGTTCATCAAAAAGTCTTCTGTCCCAGTCTATTGCACCTACAGAGTAAACACCCGGTTTTATTTCTCTTACTGCCATTTTTACACCTCCTTCAAAGATTGTTAATGATTCCTTTTATTATCGTGTTTTTCGTAATGTCGCATAACTCGTTTATACGAATTGTTTTCATAAAACAATGATGGTTTCGGTTACCTGGTTAAATGATTTAACACACCCATTTAGATATTTAAATTTATATCACAAAATAATGGATCAGAAGCAACAAATTGGCGGAGAGGGTGGGATTCGAACCCACGGTACCGATTTTCGTCGGCACAATCGCTTAGCAGGCGACCCTGTTCAGCCACTCCAGCACCTCTCCGTCTATAAAATTCATTTTATTATAAAAACAGTAAATAATAAATAGTGAATAGTAAGGAGTAAGTAGTTAGGAGTTAAGAATTTAATTTAATACTCCTCACTCCTCACTCCTCACTCCTCACTCCTTACTTATTATTCCTGCGCAAAAAATATCCATATTTAATGTTACTTCAAATTGGATACTGTCTACTGGGAAAGTTGAGTTAATAAGATATTAGGCCACCTGTTACCTTGAATTTTTTCTCCCGTTTGGAGTATATTGATACTCCTAGGGCAATATAAGCCTAAATTTTTTTTATTTGATTTTATCTAACTACAATTGGATTGCGTGGTTTGAGTTAATCTATGTTGTATTTAGCCATTTTCCTGTACAGGCTGCTTCTGGAAATATTTAGTGCTTTTGCTACTTCAGTTTTATTATTTTTAAATTTGATCAAGTAGTTTCTAATAAGTTGTTCTTCTACATTTTCCTTTGTAGGTGTTTTGTCCCACATAGGAATGCTGCTGGTAGGAGTAATTTCTAATAATTCTGGTGGCAATAAATCAGGAGTCAAAATCTTTTCATGTGCTAGATTTATTGTTTGTTCAATAACATTACTTAATTCCCTGATATTACCAGGCCAATCATAGTTTAGTAATAAGTCTATTACTTTAGGATCAATTTTATTAATCGTTTTTCCAAATCTGGAAGAAAAAGTTCTAACGAAGTGTTCTGCCAAAATTGGTATATCTCCTTTTCTTTCTCTGAGGGCAGGAATATTAATTGATATTACACGAAGCCTAAAAAACAAATCATGGCGGAAATTACCTTTTTTTATTTCTTCTTGTAAATCCTTATGGGTTGCACTTATAAGCCGCACATTAATTGGAATATATTCTCTACCACCCAAACGAATAATGCTTTTTTCCTCCAGTACTCTTAAAAGAGAAGCTTGAAGGTCAAGAGGCATTTCTCCTATTTCATCCAAAAAGAGGGTACCTTGGTCAGCTAATTCAAATTTTCCTGGATTTCCTCCTCTGCGGGCACCAGTAAAAGCCCCTTCATCATATCCAAATAATTCGCTTGAAATCAACTCTCGCGGGATAGCAGCACAATTTATGGGAATAAAAGTTTGGTTTGTCCTGTTACTGGCATTATGAATAGCCTGAGCAAATAAATCTTTACCAACGCCACTTTCTCCCAGCAATAATACATTGGAATCTGTGTCAGCAGCCATCTTTGCTTGTTCTAGTACTGATTGAAAGTTGCTACTTTCACCAATAAGACTATCAAAAGTTATATTTGATTTGGGTTTTAGAATTTTATTAACCACATTATGCATTTCGTATAAAATAATAACAGCACCATTATTATCATTACTATTATTATTTATTTTCTCTTCAATTTTTAAGGGAGTACAATTTATTAGGAATTTCTTTTTTTTCCCGATACTGGTTTTAATGACCACACTTTCTGCATAAATACGTTTACCAGAAGTTATAACATCAAAAAAATAAGTGTTGTCTTGGGGTAATATCTCTTTAATATTTTTA
Organism: Candidatus Aminicenantota bacterium; assembly: GCA_030627155.1. Classification (GTDB taxonomy): domain Bacteria; phylum Acidobacteriota; class Aminicenantia; order Aminicenantales; family Aminicenantaceae; genus Kmv29. The sequence continues at coordinate 1,227 of DAOUSP010000003.1, read as the reverse complement.
CCTAAACAGCTTTCATAATTAGTTTGTAATAGATCACCAGCATGCTGATTTATATGGACTATTGTTCCATCTCCTTCAATAGCTATAAGACCTTCTGATATTGATTCCATTATGGCTTGCTTTTGTAAATTTACTTTTTTTACTTCACGGTAAGTTTTTCTTAGCTGAAATGTTCGTTCAATCGCTCTTGTTGCTGCTATTACCATTCCTAGAGTATGGCTATTTACGAGCTTATATGGGCCGGTTAAATCAAGCACACCAATAATATTCCCGTCGGTGTCATGAATAGGAGCTGCAGAACAGGTTGACGTACATGCACATTTACAATAATGTTCATATCCATAAACTTGAATTGGTTTATTGAGTGCTAGTACTGTTCCGACTGCGTTTGTTCCCATAATTTGCTCTGACCAATTTGCTCCTTCTATAAAATTAGAATAACCTGTAAAATCAAGCTCTTCTTTATCACCTATTCTTTTGAGAATATAACCTTCGTTATCAGCTATTACTATACAGAAACCAGAGTCTTTTGTAGTAAAGTATAAATCTTCCATTGCGGGAATAACCATATCTAATAATCTCTGGTTTTTCTTTATACGTTGTTCCAGGGTATTTTTATCAAGAATAATATCATTTGTTTTTTTAAAAGGATCAACACCATATTGCATGCTTCTTTTCCAGGAATCATAGATATAATCATGAATTAAGACATCTAAAGGAATCTGCCCCATATTCAGTTTTGTCCAGACACTCAACATTTCATAACGGTTTTTAACTTTTGTTAAGTGCATTTCATATTCTCTCCCATCTTGATTATGTACTTAACAAAAAATTAACTTGTTAAGTTTTTTGGTTAACGTTTTTAGTTGTTAATTTCTACTCTAAAAAAACTTATTTTTGACTTAATTTATCTCCGATGGGGCAAGATTTTATGATAATCCTATTTCGTTCCATTTTATTGTCTTACATGAGAATATTCTAAAAATCCCCGGGATTTAATGTACCTTCAGTAGATATAAGTTCACTGCGCTCAATGTTTTTAAGACGGCGAGCATTTTGTGAGAAATAACCTTCTTCTTTTTTTTGTTTTCTTTTTTTTCGTCCTGTTTCATTTCTCCCCAAACCGAAAATACTTTCTTTGGTTGGCCGTGCCTCCAAGTTGTTCATAATTTTGACAAGGATATCACTATCTACCCGATGTTTAAGAGATAGAGGAATCATCTCTAT
>DAOUSP010000184.1 GCA_030627155.1 Candidatus Aminicenantota bacterium | reverse complement strand
CTCCATCCTTGCCAAGACCCTCCCACCCTCCACAATGGGCTTCGGATGGAGAAGGAATCGTCGCCGCACTTCTCAATTAGGTCAGATGTTTCCCTCATCACGGAAATAGAAATGATTACTATTTTGCTGGCCCATTGCTTTTGGCCAGATTTTTTGATAAGTTTTTTAATGAATGGGAAAAGAAGAGAAAAAAAATCCAAAAGTATTTCAGACGCATTGCCCAATCTGCAATTCTTTACTATGGATCGATCCTGTTACGCAAGAAGTAATAAAACATGAACAGGTTAAAAAGAAAAAGAGTTCATTAGATGAACTGCTTTTAGAAGAGAAAGAAAGAAAGGATAAATTTGACAGGAAATTTGAAGCAACAGCAGAGTTGGAGAAAGAAAAGTTAAGAAAAGCAGAGGAAAAGTTTAAGAAAGCCCTTCATAAAATAGGTGATGATGAAGCAGATAAGAAGGACTAAACTTTATTTAGCTTTTAACTTCCAATCTGAGTTTCATCTTCTCTTATTTTTGGTGCCATGGTGAATTTCGTGAATCCATATATCGCCAAGATAACAACAGAAATATAATTCATGAATGCCCACGGGAGATAAGAGAAAGTAGAAACTCCAATCGTTCCCGTGATATAAACACCTGCCATACTCCATGGAATCAAGGGAACTATGATAGCACCACTTTCTTCTATGATGCGGGATAGATTTTTAGCTGCTAAACCCTTTTTTTTATAAATAGGAGAAAGAAGCTCACCAGGAATGATCATTGAGAGATAGGAACTTCCTGTGATAAGCGCTGTTGTGATGGAAGTTACAATAGTCGTTATAACAATACTCCAGACTTTATTAGCGAACTTCATTACTTTATCCAATATAATAGAAAGAAGTCCTGTGCTTTGCATTATTCCGCCGAAAGCGAATGCTGTGAACGCCACGAGCTGTGTTTCCATCATACTCATCATGCCTCCACGGGAGATAAGCTGGTCGACGGCTTCGACGCCTGTATTGGCTTGGTATCCTGAATTCACAGCAGTCGCGATTTCAGGGATAGAAGCTTTTTGAAAAATGATAGCTAAAATGCTTGCAGTAATCGATGAAACAAGCATTCCAGGAATAGTTGGCTTTTTAGTCGCCGCAAAATAAAAAACAATCACCAGGGGAACAAGAAGAAGTATGTTGAAATGAAAATGCTCTTTTAAAGTTTGAGTGATAAGTATCGTCGTCTGTGATTCTACGGTCTTGGCCCCGTATTTGAGGCCAATAAAAAAGTAGATGATTAAGCCTATAATCCAGGCAGGCGTGGCTGACCAAAGCATGTGTTTAATGTGGTCAAATAGATTAGAGCCTGCAGCTACAGGAGCAAGATTTGTGACATCAGAAAATGGGGACATTTTATCTCCAAAGTAAGCGCCAGCAACGATTGCACCAGCTGCAGGTCCAAGAGGGATACCCAGGCCCATAGCGATTCCAATGAACGCCACGCCTAAGGTTCCGATAGTTCCCCAAGAAGTGCCAGTGGCTATTGAGGTAATGGAGCAGACAAAACAAGCTGTCACTAAAAAAAGCTTTGGAGAGATAAGCTTAAGGCCGTAGTATATGATCATTGGTATAGTACCAGAGGCAATCCAAGAGCCGATGAGAATACCAACACATAGCATGATCAGAATAGCAGGCATAGCTTTATGAATGCTGTTTACAATTCCCCGTTCCATTTCCTGCCAGGTAAAGCGCAGAAAAATTCCTAAACAGCCAGTAATAAAAGCGGCCGTCACTAAAAGGACTTGCGGCCTGATATGGTAAATGCCATATCCTACTCCAAGGAGCATTCCCATAACGATTAAAGGAATCAGAGCCACAAAAAAACTTGGCTGCTTTCTTGGATATTTTTTACTTTCAGTTGATTGGTTCATAGGTTGTTCCTTTTTTTATAAATATTTTTAAACATCGGAATCTTTATAGAATGTCCCTCTTGCCAGACACTTTCCGTTGGCCATCATTTGACGGCCTTTTGCGAAAGAATCTGTGAGGGTTAGGTGTTCATCCAGTAATAGGAGATCGGCATCCATTCCCACTTTAATTTCTCCTTTATTTTTTAATTTGTAGAAAACAGCGACGTTTGTTGAAAAAAGTTTTATTGTATCCTCAAGACCCAATATGTTTTTCTTGACTAAATAGCGGAAATTATTCAAGAGGCTTTTTTGTGTAGCGATTGTCAGGCCAGTAAGATTCCCGTTTTTATCAAAGACCGGAAGGCTTCCATTGCTGTCTGAGCTAATAGTGATGTGCGAGATGGGCACTTTGTGTTCGTAGCAGAGACGAATGGCATTGGCGATACTTATCTCTTCCCCCTCCTGAAATTCTGGGTCTTCGTTGGCTGTAAGGTCTATATATCCTCCTTTAATGACAAATTTTATTGCATCTTCCAAAAGTTCTTGGTTGCGATTCACGTGAGTGGGGATGATTTGAGTGGGGGGGATTTCTGTTTCTTTTATCAAACGGAAAAACATATGTAGTTTTCGCGGCCCATCTCCCAGATGGCAGTGGAGAACTCCAGCTTTGCCTCCGAGCATTCCTCCAACGCGGCATTCTGAGGCAAGACGACAGAACTCTTCAAAAGTCGGTTGGGAAGAACGGTGGTCAGAGACAGCAATTTCACCTGCACCGATTACTTTGTCTATAATGATAAGATCAGAGCGAATGCTTCCTGTTAGAGTGACAACAGGGATTTCATAGGAACCTGAGAAGATATAAGTTGTTATTCCTTCTTGCTCAAGTGCTATCGCTTTAGCGAGAAGAGAACTCATATGGCGTGTTGTGCCGTCTGTACCGAGGCAACCTATTACCGTAGAAACACCATTGGAGATGATATCTTCGATAAAAATTTCAGGAGCTCTTGTTGAAGGGCCTCCTTCTCCTCCGCCTCCTATTATATGGACATGAGAATCAATAAATCCTGGGATAATGATTTTCCCTGAAGCTTTCATTTGATAGTAATTAATTCCTTGAAGCTTTATCTGGCCTGGTTCAGTGATTGCAGCAATTTGGTTGCCCGCAATCAGAATATCTTTTGGCCCCAAGGATTCAGGGGAAAAAACATTTCCTTCACGAATTAAAGTAATCATGAGTGCCTCCCTTGAGATTATTTTTAAAAAGGATTATCGACTCATTGTATCCGCTAAATTAACACGTCCATTTCCTATTTTCAAGTAGACTCTTAAAGGGGTAAGCATCTTTTTTTCCGTGATATTTGAAGTTCTATAAATTCGCCATAACGAGGAAAGACCTGAGCATGGCTTTGCTCGCCTCAGATTTTACACGCCATTCCCTCATCTCCCCCTTCGGCGGCCTCAAAACTCTGCGTGTAAGCATCAATCATCAGTTATTGCCT
>DAOUSP010000165.1 GCA_030627155.1 Candidatus Aminicenantota bacterium | reverse complement strand
TAATTCCTTTCGGAGTAATCATAAACCGTGCAGATATCGGGGACAGAAAAGTCCAGGATTATTGTGAAAAGGAAAATATTCCTGTTTTGATGACCATTCCCATGGATAGAGATATTGCCGTTGCCTATTCTGAGGGGGAAACCTTAATCGAAACTCAGTCTGCTTATAAACAAAAATTTATTGAATTGTTTGAAAAAGTGCAAAACGAAATAAAATGAAACAATTGGTTATCATAAGCGGCAAAGGTGGAACAGGAAAAACGATTATTTCAGCTTCTTTTGCTGCAATCGCCAAAAACAAGGTTATGGCTGATTGCGATGTTGATGCAGCCAATCTCTATCTCCTTCTTCACCCGGAGATTCAAGAAACTCATTCGTTTTCAGGAGGAAAGAAAGCAAAAATCCATTCCGATAGGTGCACAGGATGCGGGGAATGTTTAAACGTATGCCGGTTTGAAGCCATCAGTAAAAAAGAAGACGGCAAAGCCACCGTTGATTTCATCTCCTGCGAGGGCTGCGCTGTGTGTTCTTACGTATGTCCTGTCGAAGCGATAGAAATGGAGAGCAGCATATCAGGAAACTGGTATGTTTCCCAGACCAAATATGGGCCTTTTGTCCACGCTAGATTGGGAATTGCTGAAGAAAACTCAGGAAAACTGGTTACTGAAGTCAGAAAAAAAGCAAAAGAAATAGCCGAGAAAAACAATTGTGATTTTGTCATAATCGACGGCCCTCCGGGAATAGGCTGTCCTGTGATTGCTTCCCTCTCAGGAGCAGATATGGCGTTAGTTGTCACAGAGCCAACACTTTCAGGAATACATGATATGGAGCGAGTCGTTCAAACAGCACAGCACTTCCGGATACAAACAGCGTGCTGTATAAATAAATACGACATAAACCTGAATAACTCCAATCAAATTGAACTGTGGTGCAAGAAAAATTCTATTCCTCTCGTAGGGAAAATTCCATTTGATGACGATGTCACAATATCTCTTGTCCAAGGGATACCGCTCACCGAATATTCAAATAATCCTGCCGCAGAAGAAATAAAAAAAGTGTGGCAAAATTTACAAAGATTATTTTTTACAAAGGAAAGATAAAATGAAAAAAACAGATTGGAAATATTTAGTGGATACTCTTCTCTTTATTTGTATCACAGGGGTTGCTTTTATCGGCTTTCTTCTAGGTTTTGTAATAGCTGAAGGTCCTACAGTAATCGAAAGAGAAAAATATTTTCTGGGCCTTCACCGCCATCAATGGGGACATATTCATCTGTATCTTTCCCTTTCATTCATTTTACTCGTTATCATTCACCTCATCCTTTCCTGGAGCTGGATCAAGGGAAAAGCCAGACACCTTTTCAAAAGTAAATGGAGCCTTGCTCTTATGCTTACGGTTTTTGTGTCAATCTCTGTGCCTTTTCTTTTCTGGGTGTTCACTCCAAAAAACTCTCCTGACTATAAGGGTTATGGAATAAAGGAAGGAGAAATAACAGGATCAAACAGGACTCTCGAAGAAAGACATGCAATCCCTAAAGATAGAATTTTTCAAGATGAAGAGAGAATCAAAATGCCTGAAACAAAAGATAAGGCAAGTCTTGATAAAACGAATAAAGTCGAGCACGAAGAGAAATTGATTAGAGGACAAAGGGCCAAAGATACATCTGGAATTCTGATAACAGGGAAAATGACGCTTCTTGAAATCGAAGAAAAAACAGGAGTCCCAGCGAAGAAGATTGCTGATAAACTAAGACTTCCCTCTGATATTCCTCTCGATGAAACATTAGGAATCCTGAGAAAAAAATACTTTTTCACAATGCAAGAAGTAAGAGATGTAGTATCCTCTCTGGTGGAAAAAAGCGATAAATAGTCAAAAATAAGATTATTAATAATATGGATTATGGTCGGGCCAGGTTTCGCCTCCCCAGGCTTCAGGGATCATTTTTTGTCAACAATAGATATGTCTATTGTAATTTTTCTCTTATTTAATCCCATAGATTTTGTGGAGCTGAACCGACAATCTTATGTTATTAAGGCCGTGCTGTATGGACTTTTTTAATAATTTCAATCCCAGATCCATGCTCCAGTTTCTGTTTGATTGCGGCTGGAGAATAATGGGTGTTGCCAGGGGGAATTCCCCTCTTAATTTCTCTATGGTTTCAAAGAGCAATTCTCTTGTCACTATGATTTTCACTTCCTTGGCGAGTTTTTTATATTCCGGCTGGAAAAAATATTCATCTGGCTTTGGCGAAATTGTGTACCAGTCCACTGGAAGAGGCCGGAAAATAATTGCGTTTGTCTCCACTTGAATTTTGAATCCCTGTTTTTTCAGATTGCATGTAACATCTGTTATGTCCTGAAGAAGCGGTTCTCCTCCTGTGAGACACACCCATTCAGCTGGAAATCGTTTATGGAGCCGTTCTATTGTTCTCAGAATCAGGGGTGTTGACATTTCTTTGCCGCCCTGCCATGCCCATTTTGTATCACAGAAGGAACACTTGAGGTTACATCCTGAAAGACGGATAAAAATAGTTGCTTCCCCTTGGCGCAATCCTTCGCCTTGAATAGAAGGGAATAATTCAAAAATCTTCAGAGTATGTGGCTGAGGCATCATCGGATTCCCAGACGGTTACTTCTTTTACAGGAAAACATTTTTTAAGTTCATGATAGAAATGACGCGCCAAGTTTTCTGCCGAAGGGTTGAAACCATAAACATCATTAAGCAGCGTGTGGTCTGGGAGAATTTCAGAAAGCTTGTCCTTTATTTCTGTAAAGTCAATGCTGATGCCAGTGTGGTTCAGCTTGGTTGCATGAATTTGGACTTCCACTTGAAAAGTGTGGCCGTGGACCTTTTCGCATTTTCCTTTATACTCTTTTAAAAAATGTGCGGCTTGAAATTTTTCGCGAACTTTCAATATCCAGCTCATAGTTTTCCTTCCTTTTTAAGTCTTAAAATAAGGGGATCTTCCATTTGGACATCAAGCCAGGCTCTTTGGCGCATAATGCATGAGGAGCATTTCAGGCATGGAACTTCTTTCCCCGAATAGCAGGAAACCGAAAATGAATAATCTGCTCCAAGGGAAAGTCCCAGTTTTATGATTTCAGATTTTTTCATGTTTATAAAGGGAGCGTGAATTTTCATTTTTTTCTGTCCGCAGGAATATTTTGTTCCTTGATTGATAGCACTTTCCATGGCTTCGACAAAAGGCAGCCGTGTGTCAGGGTAATTGGGGGAATCCATCGTATTGAAGCCGCAGACAATTTCGCTGATGCCTTTTACTTCTGCCCAAGCAGCAGCAACAGCAAGGAGGATGCCATTTCGAAATGGAACATAAGTGGAAGGTGTTCCCTCTGTGATTTCATCGCCTGCGCTAAATTCAGGCACAGGGATTTGATTGTCTGTGAGAGAAGAGCCTCCGATTTGCTTAAGGTTCAGACGGAGGATTTTTTGGTAGATATGCAGTTTTTGACACAGGCGTTTAGCAAGGCGGACTTCGATCTTATGACGCTGTCCATAATCAAAAGTCAGAGCAAAAATATTTTTGTATCGTTCGCGCGCCCAATAAAGTGCTGTGAAGGAATCGATACCTCCAGAGAAAAGAATAACTGCTTGGCTCATTATGAATTACTCTGTTTTGATGATAAAAGAACATCATCTATTTTTCAAGTCATATGTACTTGCTTGGCATCAAATCATCATAAAAGCATCTCTCTTTCCGTGACAGTTAATTATGAACGTGTAATCTATCACAGCGCCGGTTCCCCTCATC
>DAOUSP010000186.1 GCA_030627155.1 Candidatus Aminicenantota bacterium | reverse complement strand
TCTACCCCTAATGAAAAAGAGCTCATGGCTCTTTTTCAAGAATTAGAGTTTTCCTCGCTTCTTGCCGAGCATATGAAAAACAATGACCATCCCCCTGAACAATATGAGACTATTTGGACAGAATCTCAACTTAAATCAGCAATTGCACAGATAAAACAAACAAAGCAGGTGTCTATAGACACAGAAACAGACAGTCCTTTTCCTGCAAGGGCTCGTTTGGTTGGAATGTCTTTTTCTATCAAATCGAACCATGCTTATTATCTACCTCTCCGCCATGATTACCTTGGCGCTCCAAAACAGCTTTCAATAAAAACCGCATTCAATCTTCTTTCAGAAGTTATGGCTGATCCTGAGATTAAAAAATTTGGCCAAAACATAAAATACGACCTAATCGTTCTAAAAAGAGAAGGAATGCCCATTCAAGGAATTGACCTTGATTCCATGATTCTTTCTTATTTGTTAGAGCCAAACTGGGGAAAGCATAATCTCAACAGGCTGGCCTTACATTATCTTCACGTGAAAGCCACTCCCTACCATGATATCGTCGGAAAAGGAAAGAACGAATTAACCATGAATCAGATAGAGATTCAACGTGTAGCCCCATACGCCTGTCAGGATGCTGATTTGGCCCTTCAACTCAGCACACTGCTTTGGAAAAAAGTTCAGGATAAAAAGCTGGATTCTCTCTACCAAGATATCGAACGTCCTATTATAGAAGTCCTTGCTCACATGGAAACGTCGGGTGTAAAGATAGACGCGGATGCGCTCAAAGCTCTTTCCTTGGAACTTAACGAAAAACTGTCTCGCTTAAAGGAAAGTATATTTGCTATCAGCGGAGTGAAGTTTAATGTTAATTCTCCACAACAATTAGCTCAAATCCTTTTTGGGAAACTTCAACTGCCGACATTTGGAAAAACCAAGGCTGCCCAATGGTATTCAACGAACTTTACTGTGCTTCAGGAGCTTGCAAAAACCTATCCTGTCGCTCAATATGCTTTAGAATACAGGCAGCTCGCCAAGTTAAAGTCTACATATGCTGATTCTCTGCCTCTGCTCATCAATCCAGAAACAGGAAGGATTCACACCTCATACAACCAAACTGTAACCGCAACAGGAAGACTGTCAAGCAGCGATCCAAACCTTCAAAACATTCCTGTTCGGGGGGAATTAGGACAGCGCTGCCGCCAAGCTTTTATCCCAGAACAAGGACATCTCTTCCTCTCGGCTGACTATTCACAGATAGAACTCCGGGTTTTAGCCCACCTTTCAGAAGACCCCGCCTTAATAGAAACTTTTCTTCACGACCGGGATATACATCTTGAAACTGCGACAAGAGTGTTTGGAGACTCTTCGTCTCTTTTCCCTGATGAGCAAAGGAGGCGGGCAAAAATCATAAATTTCAGCATCATCTATGGTGCCACAGCTTTCTCGTTGGCAAAAGAGCTTGGCACCTCCACCTCAGAGGCCCAAAAATTCATCGACCTTTACTTCGAAAAGCATCCCAAAGTGAAAGATTTCTTAGACCAATGCGTGAAAGAAGCCAGAGAGACCGGATATTCAAAAACTCTCTTTGGACGTCAACGACAGGTGTCTGAGCTCAAACATAAAAATAAAATGGCTCAACAAGCAGGCCGCCGAATCGCTTTAAATACTCCTATTCAAGGGACTGCTGCTGATTTAATAAAGAAAGCCATGATAGATATATGGCATGAGATTAAAAAGCGGAAACTGAAAAGCAAGATGATTCTACAGGTTCACGATGAATTGGTTTTTGAAGTCCCCGAGAATGAAAAAGGAATGCTCGAACATATAGTTCAAGAAAAGATGGAAAAGGTCTTTCCTCTAAGAGTTCCGCTCAAAGTTCATCTTGGATGGGGCACCAACTGGGCTGAAGCCAAATAGAAAAGCCCTTTTTTATTCAACAAACAAAAAATAAGCTTAAAGTGCTTTCTGAAAAACGCGAAAACGTTTGTAAATCTTTCCCCCCATTTTTTCCATTTCTGCACGGACCCTTACATTTGTTTCCATTTCATGATGTGTATCGATCCATTCCAAACCTGCCTCCTGGGCAGAAGCCAGCATTTTGACTCCCATCATAACATCGAGTCCCCGTCCGCGATACTCCTCTTTAATGGCACCAAGGAGCAGATCCAACTGCTTTGTTTTTTTCGCAGCTCGAAGAATCTTTAATAAGCCGAAAGGAAAGAGTCGCCCTCTTGCTTTTTGAATGCCTTCTGTCATATCTGGGATTCCAATAACAAAGGATACTATTTCTTCACCTTTTTTTACGACCTTCAAAAATTTTGGGTCGAGAACAGGGATATACCGTTTCGCCAGAGATGTCATCTCCTTTTCATCTAAGGGAGTATATCCATAAATCATGCTTTGGGAATAACATTCATTCATCAGGCTCAATACTGGCTTGACCATTGGCTTTAATTCTTTTCTTTTCCGGAATTCAACAATTTCAAAGTTGGCTTTTCTTTGCGCCCGCTCATAAATCTTTTTATAAAATTCTGGAAGTTCCTTGGGAACATCCAGCTTGTACACAACATAATCTACATCTTTTGTGTATCCTTGTTTCTCCACAAGGCGTGGCATCCATTCGAAGTTATAAACGGTCGCGATTGTTGCGCGGCTCTCAAACCCATCAATCAAAAAGCCTTCTGGATCTTGGTCCGTAAAACCATAGGGGCCGACAATCTTTGTTATTCCTTTCCTGCGGGCCCAATCCTCAACATGGGTTAATAATGCCTTGATAACCTCTTCATCTTCCCATGTTTCCAAGAAACCAAAACGTGCGGTTTTTTCCTGCCGGAATTCATTGTACCGATTATTGATTATGCCCATTATACGGCCAATTGTTTTCTTCCCTTTATAAGCAAGCAATAAAATAGTATCGCAGTAAGCGAAAGCTTTGTTCTTTTTCGCGTTAAAATACTTCCACTCATCAATATATAGAGGAGGGACCCAATTTTTATGCCCTGCATGAATCTTCTCTGTAAGATAAATAAAAGTTTTTAAGTCCTTGCGACTGGTTAACTGCTTGACAGAAATATCCATTTTTTTTCCTTTTTTATTATATTTTTCACTTGTTACACATTGCCTCAGAATTAAGTATCTTCTACATTATTATATAATTATATACATTAAATCAATGTTACCGGTAAGCATCTCTATTTCCGTGATGAGGGAAACATCTGACCTAATTGAGAAGTCCGGCGCCGGTTCCTCTCCATCCGAAGCCCATTGTGGAGGGTGGGAGGGTCTTGGCAAGGATGAAGGGGAACCGGCGCTGTGACAGATTATATCTTCATAATTAACCTGGATTATTCACGAGTCGA
>DAOUSP010000151.1 GCA_030627155.1 Candidatus Aminicenantota bacterium | reverse complement strand
TGCCGGCTCTTTGCCAATCCCTGAAGGACAACAACATTGTCTGCCCTGTCTTTCATGGGTTTATCTCTCTCCTCACTCCTCACTTTTCACTCTCCCCACGTCATTGCGAGCGACTGTAAGGAGCGTGGCAATCTCATCTTTACTCTTCACTCCTTACTACTTACTACTTACTCCTTACTACTTACTCCTTACTTACATCTAGCTCTCATTATCGATTTTATTATAAAATTCGAGGATTTGTTGGTAAAGGCCTTCTTCATCTAATCTATACATGTTTTTTATCTGATTGACCTTGCCCACAGGATAAATCTCCATAGGCAAGCCGATCTGTTTGAATCGCACATCGAATTTATTCTCACAATCAAGCAGCTCCCGGACAGAACTCCCAAACCCTCCAGCAGTTACTCCTTCCTCCAGGGTAATGATTTTACGCCCGGGTTGGGCAAAACGCAGGATTAATTCCTCATCTAACGGCTTTGCAAATCTTGCATTCACAACAGAAAAACTTATTCCTTTCCCCTGGAGTCTCTGCGCTACCTTCAATGCAGGATAAACCATGCTTCCGAACGCTAATATTAGGTTTTCCCCTTCCTTGAGGAGTTCCCCTTTCCCAAAAGGAATTTCCTTCCAGGATTTATCCAAAGGGACTCCAACTGCTTTCCCCTTGGGAAACCTGATAGCCACTGGGTGGGAATAGGAAAAAGCTGATTTCATCATGTTCTGGAGCTCGTTTTCATCCTTGGGTGCCATTACGACCATATTCGGCAGGTGCCTGAGATAGATTATATCATTGACACCCTGGTGAGTAGGCCCATCGTCAGCAACAATTCCTGCCCTGTCCAGAATAAAAATGACAGGAATATCCATGAGGCAAACATCATGATAAAGCTGATCGTAGGCCCTCTGGAGAAACGAGGAATATACGGCCACAACCGGCTTAAATCCCCCAAGTGCAAGCCCTGTGGCAAAATCCACAGCATGTTGTTCGGCTATCCCAACATCGAATAACCTCTCAGGAAATTCTTTGGCAAAAGACTTCAATCCAGTCCCATCCACCATTGCCGCTGTTATAGCTACGATTTTTGGGTCTTCTTTCCCCAGTTTAACCATGGTCTGCCCAAAAACAGAAGAATAAGTTACAGAGGTATCATTATTCTTTGGTTTTCCTGTCCGGATATCAAAAGGCGAAGTTCCATGGAAAGCCTCTGGATTATTTTGTGCCGGCAGATAGCCCCTTCCTTTTTTGGTCACACAATGGATAAGAATAGGCCCTTGATAAGATTTTGCATCTTGAAATACTTCAATCAAAGAACCCAAGCTATGTCCCTGGACAGGCCCGATATAGCGAATACCCAACTCGGTGAAAAAAATGCCTGGGAAAATCATCTTTTCGATTGTTTCCTCAATACCTCTCCCTATCTTAATCATTGGCCAGCCCACAACAGGAACAGACTTTAAAAAACTCTTTGCATGGTCCTTTATCCTCAAATAATGCTGCCCGGAAACAAGATATGATAAATATTTAGACATGGCTCCCACATTTTGAGAAATGGACATTTCATTGTAATTGAGAACTATAATCACACGCTCACGAAGATGGCCAATTTGATTGAGGGCTTCCCAGGAAACCCCTCCTGTTAAACTTCCATCCCCAACAACAGCAATCACATTGTAATCTTCTTTATTTTTCTCTCTGGCCACAGCCAGGCCCAGAGCCGCTGAAAGAGCAGTAGAGGCATGCCCAGTGTTGTAAACGTCATATTCACTCTCCTCGCGGCATGGATAGCCAGAGATACCTTGATACTGGCGTATCATAGAGAATTTATCTTTTCTTCCCGTAATTATCTTATGTGTATAACACTGATGCCCCACATCCCAAATGATCTTGTCACGTGGCGCATCGAAAACATAATGAAGGGCAAGCGTTAATTCAACAACCCCTAAGTTCGGGGCAAGATGGCCGCCTTTTTTTGATACAACTTCCAATATCAGAGCTCGTATCTCTCTGGAAAGATCAGAAAGCTCCTTCAAGGAAAGCTTTTTCAAGTCATTGGGAGTCTGTATGGTATCAAGAATGGTCTTCATTTTAATTCTTTTCCTCTATCTCTAATAGTTTTTGCCCCATGAAGCACATCTCTTCTGAGACTATTCGAGCTTCATCCAGAGCTTTTATTCCGGCTTCAACAAAATATGATAATCTTTGTTTTGCTTCATCAATTCCAAAATGAAGAACAAAATTAGGCCGGGCGAGGCGTCCCTTAGACATATCTTTGGTCGAATCAAGAATATCATCTCTAATCTGAAAGGCAAAGCCGATATATTTCCCATATTCCATGATGGCTTCCTGTTGGATGGCAGTGGCATCTCCAAGGATAGCTCCGATTTTGACAGAAGCCATGATTAAAGAGCCCGTTTTCTTTAAAATAAGCTCATATAATTTCTCCTCAGAAATTTTAGCAAGAGGAGATGTGATATCTAAAATCTGTCCTCCAATCATCCCTTCGATTCCTACCAGAGTGCTGATGGTTTTTATAACCTGTTCTTTTTTCCAAAGGTCTTTCTTATCCAATGGAGCGCGAGCCATGACCTCAAAGGCCAGTGTAAGCAATCCATCCCCTGCTAAAAGTGCGACATTCTCTCCGTAAGCTTTATGACAAGATGGCTTTCCTCGGCGAAAATCATCGTCATCCATTGAAGGCAAGTCATCATGGATAAGCGAGTAACTATGAATAAGTTCCACAGCGCAAGCAAACGGCAACACAACCTCTTTGCGGACTCCGAAAGATTCCCCGGAACTTAAAGCCAACAGAGGCCGGAATCTTTTCCCACCAGAAAAAACCGAATACCGCATCGCTTGACAAAGAACAGATTGGCCCCGGGATAGAATCCTCTCCAATTCCCGTTCCACCATCTGTTTTTTTTCTGCGAGTCTGTCTTCTACTTTCATGAAACCTAAAATGGGATATCATCATCCTCTTCAGAGCCTTTGGTTTCATTTTCCTCAACAGTGGCCTCTTCTTCTACAGGGGGCTCAAATGGCTCTGCTTTCACCTGGCCTTTCTCATCTTTAAGGAGAATCTCTATTTTCTTTTCCGCCTTTTCCAGCTCTCCTCTTAAAAATCTTGCTAATTTTACCCCTTCCTCAAAAAGGGCCAAGGATTTATCTAAAGAAAGCTCCCCTCCTTCCAGTTTCTCAACAATTTTCTCCAATTCTGCCAATGCTTTCTCAAAGCTGAGTTCTGTCATGTTTTCTCCTTTATAAAGCGTGATTCGATGCTTATATCCCCATCTATTTCTTTGACAAGGCAAGTCATCTCTCCTTTGTAAAAAGAGACTATCACTTCCTCATCTTTGTTTACTTCCTTTATTGTCCGCACAAGGTGCTGGTCTCCATTTTTCCAACAGAGAGTATAGCCCTTTTTAAGCACATTCAGGGGACTCAAATTATGCAATCCAGTAGAAAACCGCTCCCATTTCCCTTGAAGAAATTGAACATACGCACGAACCATATGGATTATTTTCTGTTCATAAAGAATCGCCAGGGATTTATCCGCAGCGATTTTCTGCTGAAGCCTCTGAATGACTACTCGCGCCCTCATTTCCAGCTCGTCAACTCTTTGTTCTAAATTGAGCAGTTTGACCTTGAAATCCTGAAACGCCTTATGACGGACAAGATTCAAGACTTTATGCTTTTGCTCCTGAAGCATGTAATTCAATCTATAGCTCATTCTCTTTTCAAGGTTTTCGATACGGTCAGAAAAAGATTGTTCCTTTTCTATGACAATTTCTGCGGCTGCTGATGGAGTGGATGCTCTTATGTCTGCAACAAAATCAGCTATAGTAAAATCAATTTCATGGCCAACAGCAGATATGATTGGAACAGGGCAGCTAAAAATCGCTCTGGCAACATTTTCTTCATTGAAAGCCCAAAGGTCTTCAATTGAGCCTCCTCCACGGCCGATGATAATCACGTCCATATCTGGAATCTGCGCAAGGTATTCGATGCCCTCAACAATCTCATCCGAGGCCCCTTCCCCTTGAACTTTTGCAGGATAAATTACAATATGCACCCGGGCAAATCTCCTCTCCAAAGTCCGGAGAATA
>DAOUSP010000220.1 GCA_030627155.1 Candidatus Aminicenantota bacterium | reverse complement strand
GCTTCAAAAGGTCAGAGCAAAGCTCCTCGAACTTAAGGAAGCTAAAAAATCGGCTTGGTCTGTTTACGAAGGCCTTGCTATGCTTTTGGGCATTGAAATTGAAGAGCAAGATAAGAAAACTGATATTTCAAAGTCCCTTTCAGTTGAAAGCCCTGATAAATAAAATTTGCTATTTCAAAATAAATCCATCTTTTTTTTTAAGTTCACCCTTCGATAGAAATTAGGAAACGTGTTATTGTGCCCTTGCTTATTAAATAAGCCCTCTTCTTTTCAGCAAGGGTTCGACCTTGGGTTCAACTCCTCTAAAGCGTATATAAAGGGTCATGGGATCTTCTGTCCCGCCTGCCTCCAGAATATTTTTTCTAAAAGCAAGTGCTGTCTTCTGGTCAAAAAGGCTTGTTTCTTTAAATGCTTCAAAAGCATCAGCATCAAGAACTTCGGCCCAGATATAGCTGTAATATCCGGCCGAATAGCCGCCTGCGAAGATATGGTTAAAATAAGTGCTTCGGTATCTAGTAATAATTTCAGGGATAAGACCAATTTTGTTTAATGATTTATTTTCAAATTCTAAGACGTCAACTTCATTTGGTTCAGTCAATGTATGCCAGTCCATATCCAGAAAAGAGGCCGCCAGGTATTCAACAGTGGCAAATCCCTGGTTAAAGTGACTGGATTTTTTTAATTTATCGAGAAGTTCTTGAGGAATGACTTCATCTGATTCAAAGTGTCTTGCATACATCTTGAGAACCTCGGGTTCAGAGGCCCAGTTTTCCATAATCTGGGAGGGAAGTTCTACAAAGTCTCTTGGCACGGCAGTTCCAGAAAGCTTTTTATATGTCGAATTTGAAAGCAGTCCATGAAGGGCATGCCCAAATTCATGGAATAAAGTGGTCACTTCATCGAAGCTTAATAAAGCTGGCTTATCGCCAACTGGCTTGGAAAAGTTGCCTACATTGCAGATTACAGGCGTCATTTCTATTCCCCCCTGTCTTGACTGCTTCCGGAAGGAGTTCATCCAGGCACCGCCTCTTTTGCTGGCTCTTGGGAAGTAATCCGTATAATAGATGCCAATATGAGTGCCATCTGCTTCTTTTACTTCAAAGACCTTCACATCTGGGTGGTACTTGGGTATGTCGGTTCTCTCCACAAACTGGATGCCATAAAGTTTGTTAGCCACAGTAAAAGCACCTTTTCTAACATTCTCAAGCTTAAAGTACGGCCTTAACATCTCCTCATCCAGGTCGTACCTTGCCTTTTTAACCTTTTCTGCATAATACCACCAGTCCCATGGCTGCAGCTCAAATTTTTTGCCTTCTTTATAAATCATTTCCTGAAGATCTTTGGCTTCATTTTTTGCTATCTTCAAAGCCGGCTTCCAAAGTTGGTCAAGGAATCTATAAACGTTCTCAGGTTTATTTGCCATATTCTCTTCAAGCACAAAATCGGCATGTGTCTTGTATCCCAAAATATTTGCTTTTTCAACGCGGAGAGCTGCTATTCGGGATAAAATTGTTTTGTTGTCTAACTCATTGTTATTGTTGCCACGGTTTATGTAAGCTGTAAAGATTTTTTCCCTAAGGTCGCGCTTTTCTGAATACTGAAGGAATGGAATCATGCTCGGTTTATGCAGGGTGAAAACCCATTTGCCCTCATGGCCGCGTTCTTTGGCAACTTCAGCGGCTGTAGTTATCACTGCTTCTGGAAGTCCTGCCAAATCTTCTTTGTTTTCTATCACTAATTCAAAGGCGTTTGTTTCCTTTAGAACGTTCTCACCAAACTGAAGGGAGAGAAGAGAAAGCTCTTGATTTATTTTTCGAAGCCTTTCTTTATTTTCCTCGTTTAGGTTTGCGCCTCCTCTTATAAAATCTTTGTAATATTTTTCAAGAAGCTTGTTTTGTTCTACTGAGAGACTTAATTTGTCCTTCTGGCTATATACGGCTTTTACCCTTTCAAATAATTTCTGGTTGAGGAGGATATCATCGCGGTGCTTGGAGAGAAGAGGAGAAACTTCTTTGGCAATACCCTGTAATTCATCATTCGTATTGGCTGAGAGCAAGTTGAAGAAAACATTGCCTACTTTTGTTAATAAAGCATCGCTGCTTTCCATTGCTTCAATCGTGTTTTCAAAAGTTGGTGCCTCTTCATTGTTTACAACCGCATCGATTTTCTCCAGTTGCTGTTTGATGCCTTCCTTAAAGGCAGACAGATAGTGTTCTTCCTTTATTCTGTCAAATGATGGTGTTTCAAAAGGCGTGTTGTAATCAGAGAAGAATGGATTGTCATCTACTGCTTTTTCCTTGATTGGACATGTGCAGGTCCATAGTAGTAAGCATGCTGAAAATAAAAGCAAAAATAAAAAAGTTCTTTTCATTTTGTTCCCTTCCTTTCTTAATTATTTATTTGCATTTTGCATAAGCAATCAGCAAGAATAGATGATATTAAAAAAGATATAATAAATGCAACTTATTTAGAAAGTAAGGAGTGAAGAGGAAAGAGTTAGACGGGATAAGAACATAAAAGAACAAGAGGGGAGGAATAAAGAAGGAAGAATGGAGATGGGGAAATTAGTAATGTATAGACTTATAATTAAAAAAATTGCAAAATAGGAAGGAATTATGTCGAGATTCAAACATCTTTCATTAATCCTTGTTTTAATAACAATAGTATTTTTATCCTGTTGTAAGAGGCCCTATTCTGATAGTGATGCTATTTCTCATCCAAATAACCAGGTAAAACCTGGGGTTGAAGTATTTCTTGAGAATCATCTGAATTTAGTCAAGGGAAAACGTGTTGGGCTTATAACAAATCCAACTGGTGTTGATTCAAATCTTCAGAATATAATCGATATATTT
>DAOUSP010000046.1 GCA_030627155.1 Candidatus Aminicenantota bacterium | reverse complement strand
TTATAATGTATCAGATAGCACAGCCAGACTATAGATCGATCACTTTATATATATAGATAGGCTATAATATATAGACCATAGATCAATGCTTCACAACTTGATGACTTTTTTATCTTTGTCGACAAAGGTGATATGTGAGTATTACTTATGATTGTAAAAACCAATATAATTCATTAATGTAAATCCTATCAATTTGATTTTTTCGTCCATGGGCAATCTATCACGCAATAGACCCCATATAGAGAGGCATCAAATCATCATGTTATCTTCTTAAGCTGAACAGATTTTTGACTTCGAATGATAAGTAATCTAAAATGCAAAGATGGTTCGAAAAAAGTTGTTTATTATAATCGTCCTTTTTATAAATGCTTTTCTGTTGTCTAATTGCGTAAAGAAAGAAGAACTTTCCGTTTACAGGTTTATCGATCATCTGAATCAGGGGAACATAATCAGCAGTCCATTAAAAGAGTTAACCTATGATCCTCAAAAGGTTAAAGAGAAAAATCCTTCTTTATATGAGGATGCCGATAAATATCCTTTGGAGGATTTAGGAATAGGTGAAAATCCTTATTATATTAAGAAAAAGATGTTAATTGGTTTAGTGGACATTAATTCTCTCTTGGCACCTCCTGAGAGTAATTTTAAATTTTCAGTCAAAATCCCCAAAAAGGCTTTTTTAGAATTTGCATACGGAATAAGAAGGGATAGGGAATATTTTCTTGCCGGTAAAGGAAGCAGAAGAGCAAGATTCAGGATTATTTTAGAAGTAAAAAAAAGAAGAATAGAGATATTCAGGAAAACTTTAAATCTTACTCCTGAGCAGGCTCTCATTTTTAATTATAAAAGGATTGATTTATCTAAATATGAAAATGCTGAAGGCATTTTTTATTTTATAACTAACGGTAATGAAAAGGCCTTAGCCTGCTGGTTTAACCCTGTTATCTACCAACCTCGACAAAACTTAAGGAACATCATTCTTATTTCCCTGGATACTTTGAGCGCCAAGCATTTAAGCTGTTATGGATATCCCAGAGAGACAAGTCCCAATATAGATTTATTGGCCAAAGATTCTGTCTTGTTTTTAAACACTTTTGCTCCATCCTCCTGGACTCTACCCTCCCATCTGTCCTTGATGACTTCCTTAAATACCATCAACCATCAAGTCTATTACAAAAACAAAAAATTGGATTCTTCTATCATTACTTTAGCTGATATTTTAAGAATTAAGGGATATTTCAATACAGCCTTTACCGGAGGAGGATTTGTCAGCGGTATTTTTGGGTTTAATAAAGGTTTCGACAGTTACAATGTTCGAGGTCAGATTGAAGCCGAGGATTCAGCCAGTGTGCTTTGCCAGGCTGCTTTAAATTGGTTAGATAGGAATAAAGACAGGAATTTTTTTCTCTTTCTTCACACCTATCAAATCCATAGTCCATTTTCTTCGCCTCCTCCTTTTAATGAATTGTTCTTGGAAAAGAATTCAAACCTGAAAAAATTTGATTTTGGCGACTTGAGGGTAAATCATGAAAGCCGATTTAAGCCTTTGCCTGATGCTTTAAGGCAGAACATTATTTCCCTTTATGATGGAGAAATTCGCTATACGGATGAGGAACTGATTAGACCTTTAGTAGACAAGCTTAAAGAGCTAAATCTTTACGATAGAACAATGATTATCCTTACCTCAGACCATGGCGAAGAGTTTTATGAACATAATGCCTGGGCTCACAATCATTGTGTTTATAATGAAGTTATAAAAGTTCCTTTAATTATCAAATTTTTTAATTCAGAATATAGGGGAAAAAGGATAAAAAAATTCGCCCGTTTGATCGATGTTATGCCCACCATTCTTGATGAGCTTAATATTGATTTCTCTGATTATTTTTTCGATGGAGAGAGCTTGATTGATATAATCAAGGGTAATGGAAAAAATAAGGCAAAAGATGAGTGGATTTTTATAAGTGATATGGCCTCAAATATTGAAAATAATCATATTCCCCATAAGGTAGCCATAAATCAAGGTCGATACAAACTTATTATCAATAAGAAATACTCTTTTTCAGACCTTTCTTATTTTCTCTATCCGCCTCCTCAATTGCCGCAGATAGAAGTGTATGATTTAGAGAAGGACCCAGATGAGCAGATAAACATTGCTTTAAAGAGACCAGATCTAGCTAGAAGATTGTCTAATTTTATGAAGGTTCATTACAAACAGAGTAGAAAAGACGGTCCAAAAGAGACAAAAATAAGTGATGATATTCGTAAACAGTTAAAGGCGTTAGGTTACATAAAATAAGAAGCTAATCTAATTCTAAGGAAGATATCTGGCCGTTGTACTGCGTGGCCGAGCTATCAAGCTCATTATCAATATGTTAACCCCTATTTTACGCCATAATAATACCTTAAAAGCTACTTTTTGGGGCGAGGTTCAAAAAAGTCGAGCGCACATAATCTGGCCACATTTTTAATTGACATTGATAGACAGGACAAGGTTGAAAATGTCATGAGAATTGGATATCATAATGCTAAAGTTGGATTTAAGAGGCAAAAATGTGGATTCCAGTTTTTCGAAAAGAGATATTTCTCTGCCTGTTTTTCTTGGCAGTTCTTGTTGCGGGCTGGGCTCATGGGGATGAGGTCACAATCAAAACCGAAAATGGAGTGACTATTGTTTACAACCCCAAGAATCCGGCTCCTCCTCCCGGCATCCCAACGAAATTGGTCTTGAAGGAAGAATTATCCTTATGAGAGAAAGAGGGCAGGGAAGAGGAAATGCTGTACGAGCCCAGGGAAATCGATGTGGATGAAGATGGAAATATCTATGTCCTCGACCGGAAAGCGATCCACATAAAAGTCTTCAACAGTTGTGGCAAATTCGTCAGGACGATTGGAAAAAAAGGACAGGGACCGGGGGAATTCGAAACTCCATCAGGCATCCGGATCACTCCTCAAAAGGAAGTCCTTGTCTGTGACCCGCATTCACGGCGTGTTCTTTTTTTAGCGTGGATGGCCAGTTCTTGAGGCAGCTCTTGGCTGGCGAAATGTGGATGTTCACCCGTGCAAAGGTTGACTCAAAAGGAAACATCGTGGGAAGCCACACCATTATGGACAAAGTACCGAAAACGGAATTGCTCAAGTTCAATGCGGAGATGGAGCCGCTTTTCACCATCGCCTCTATGCCTATCGCCAGGTATCCTGACTTCAATCCCTATTTTCCCCTTTTCTTCTATGAAGTTACAGAAGAAGATAACATTCTGTGGGGAAAAACAACAGAATATGAATTTCGAATTTTGAGTCCGGAGGCGAAACTCGTCAAGAGAATCGTCAAGGATTACGATCCGGAAAAACTCACCAGAGAGGACCGCGAGAAGAGAGCCAAAGAGATATGGGGTAATGCTCCACCTTCGGCTTCGGATGTCCGCGTGAAGTGGCCGAAAAATTTCCCTGCCTTCAAGGAGTGCATCATGGATGACCGCGGTTGGCTTTTCGTCAGGACATACGAAAAGATGAAAGACCCTGAAGGCAGCTATTACGACGTTTTCGATAACGAGGGAAGGTATATCGCCAAAGTCTTTCTCACCGTGAGGCCACGCCTCTTGAAGGCAGGAAAACTCTATGCCATCGAGGAGGACGAGGAGGGATTCCTCACCGTGAAGCGTTACAGAATCGACTGGAAATGATGAGCAGAATGTCAATCTGCCGATTTTCCAATAACCAACTGAGCTTTCAAATCAAAGGTCTATGAGAAGTTAGCACAGCATAGCCATAGATCGGTATACCCATAGATCGGTATACAGCCATAGATCGGATCGTTGAAGACAGGAAGCATACAGCAGAAGCTTAAATTTATATTGAAAACTATTCTTTTTTGATTTAAAAACAATTCGTTTCCGTTCCAGAAACTAATATTATAGGAAAATGAAATCTATTTCAATAACTGACGATTTGGGCTTACATGTGGATTTTCGAGGATTCTCCAGCCGCTTGAATTTTTCATGAAGCTTGATTAATGTTTCATCCTGGCATATAAAAATAATGCTAAGGGAGATTTAAAACCCATGATTGAAGAAAATGTAAGAAAAATCCTTGCAGAACTCCCTGAAGGAGTAGGCCTTGTAGCAGCGGCAAAATCAAGAACCTTAGAGGAAGTCCTGTGCACTGTCAATGCTGGGATTCAAATCATCGGAGAAAATTATGTCCAAGAAGCATTAGAGGCCTACAAGGTTATCGGGAATCGTGTTAAATGGCATTTCATAGGCCACCTGCAAAGGAATAAAGTAAAAAAAGCCGTTCCTATTTTCGATATGATAGAAACAGTCGATTCTCTCAAGCTTGCTGGAGAAGTTGATAAACGATGTCAAGAAACAGGAAAAATAATGCCTATTCTCATTGAGATAAACAGTGGAAGAGAGCCACAAAAGTTTGGTGTTCTTCCCGAAGAGGCCGAAGACCTTATCAAAAAAATAATCCGTCTCAAAAACATCCAAATCAAGGGTCTTATGACCATGGGTCCTTTCTTTGGTGACCCAGAAGATGCACGACCTTATTTTCAGGAGACAAAAAAATTGTTTGATATGCTTAAATCACGCTCTATTCCTCTGGTAGAATGGAAATACCTTTCGATGGGAATGACAAACTCTTACAGGGTAGCAATCGAGGAGGGAGCTAACCTTGTAAGAATCGGAACAAAGATATTTGGCCTAAGAAAGTAAACAGCACCTGACCCTTAATATATTTTCACCTGCCTACTAAAACCATATCCCCTAAATTACAACCAATATCCTCAGCTATTACTGGACATTTTGCTCTAAACAGAAAAAACATGGGTCTATCTTCTTCTGAAAGAGCTTCATAATTTCCCTGTCCTTTACTAATGATTAATTCTGCCTTTTGGAATAATCTAATAAATTCTCCTGAACAATATTCAAGCAGTGTCCCCGGTGCATCCGAACCACTGGAAATAATTTCAGCAACTTCGTTTATTCCACAAAAGATAGCATCTTCTATTAGGGCATCATTGATAATAGGCTTGTCTTTCACTACATAGATTACTTCTTTCCCCAATTCTTTTACCAACTCTTCTATTAACAGTCTATCAAAAACTACCTCCCCAGCATTATCAGCCAAGTAAATTATGCTATTAACCTTATTTAATGCTTCTTTAAATTTTTTATATTTAAACATAGTTTCACTGTTTTCATTTTTAGTTGTAAAATTTCCCTGAAAAAGATTATTTATTTCTTCTTCCATATTCAACGAACTTTTCGCTCCATAATCGATAATATTACCGATTATAGATAATCTTACTGCAGTCAAAAGTCTATCCTCTGAATTATTTACTTCTTGTTTTAATTTAGGATAAAGTTTTAAGGCTAATCTGTTATTATTTTCTTTAATTTCCTTAAAAGGGTCTTTTACACCAGACATTTCTCTGACTAAATTATATATCTCTCTTCCCATTTCTGGAGGACTAGCTTCTAAAGGAAAATCCGGTATCAATTGAGAAACTTTATCTAAAATCTGCTTTTGTTTAATCTCATCCGCTCCCGCAATTCGAGCAGTATCTAAAGCTTGCCTGTAAAAACAGGGGACACAATCTAAATAAGTTCTCATCTATATATACTCCTAATAAATTTATTACCTTTTTCCTACATACCTTCCTAATCCAAAATAAGAGCCATGAAAATAAAACAAAGGATCTAACTGACCTTTTTGTTTGGCAAAATTTTTCAAAAAAAGTTCTCGGTCTATTGATATCGCTACTACTTCTCCAATTATTATAACCCTCGTTTTATTGATTTCATAAATATTTAATACTTTACATTCAAAATGAGACCTACACTCTACTATCAAGGGCGGCTTTACTTGGGAAGCCGCTATTGGAGTAAATTTTGCTTTCTCAAATTCATCTATTTCAGCAGGGAATTTTATTCCGGTAACATTTACTTTTTCCAACATTGAAGTTGAGGGAACATTTAAGACAAATTCTTTTGTCTCTACAATATTTCGGTAAGTATCTCTATCTTTATCTGAACCAATTGCATAAATAGGAGGATTATAAGAGACTGGCATCACCATTCCATAAGGGGCAATATTTCTTACTCCGCTCTTACTCATTGTTGAAATCAGATAAACTGGAACGCCTGGCGAGGCGACTGGCGTATCACTTAAAGGAATTACAATTTTTTTCATTTTTATTTGCCTTTCTTTTTTATATTTTTAAAATTAAAAGGATTTTATAAAAAATAATATCTTTAAATCCAGATTCCTTTAAATAAAAAGCACCATTCATAAAAGCTCTCAGACCTCTTATTATCTTATCACAGGTCATCATGCACTTTATCCCACTGTCCATTTTTTGGGGAGTACTTCAGCTACAGATGCAGGACATTTTTTATAAATAATTAAGGTTAAATAAGCCTTGCTTCTTCCCATCCAAGCTTAATCAATTCGATTTTCTCTGGGTCACTTGTCCCAAGATGATGTCTCGTATCTGCAAGAAGAATATGCTTTGCAGGAGGTTGAAGGCCTCTTTCCTCACCAAAGAATTCGCGGCGCTTGGCCTCAAGAATCCGCAGTCCAGTGGCATCCACAGCAACAGGATCAGTCCCTACGATTAAACCTTTGTAATGCCAAACATATTTTTGGCTGTAATGATGCGGTCCAATGCCATGAAAAAGAGGTGTCAACATCACCAGAATGTTTAACTTTGTTTTATGCTTTAGATTATAGTCAGTCCAGATTTTAGCCAAATCAGCGCAGGAATCTCCATGATGGGCAGACGGCCTTGGGACAAACGTGATGTAATTTTTTATGCAGCTTCCCATACCTGACCAATGGTGAGTTCGAGCTGGCCGTGCATTTATAAGGACTGTTGCATTCTGAAATATTGGATTCCCCCGTACTCCTCTGTCATCTATACCTATATTACGTTCAGGAACTCCAGCATCACGAACCCGGCACCAGATAGCTTGTTCCACTTCTTTTGTAGTCGGGATATAACTCCAGATATTGGTTTTAATACCCACTATATCGTCCGGCTTAATCAAGCTTTTCCAACAAGTCACAGGGTCGTTCCCTCCGAGCAAAGTAGTCACTGCCTCATCTAACATCTTTTGGATTACTTCTGGATTTGGCGAGCCTGAACCCATCAAAGCATCTTTGTCTCTTATTAGAACAACCCGCGACTTTAGAATTTCTTTTTTCGTTACCTTCGCCTGATTAGAATACATACTGAAAGGCACTGCCCCGGCCAATGGTGTTAAGGCCGCCACCTTTAAAAAATCGCGCCTTGTTATTATGCGTTTTTTCATTCCCTCCTCCCCTGTTCTTGAATCATCTATAAAAATACTTCATGTAAAATTTATAAATCTTTGCCACTATTTCTGCTTTCTTAGCTTCAGGACTTTTTGAATCATCTCCTTTGCCACAGAAGATGTGGAAACTCCAAAAATAACTATGAGCAAATCTTCCTGAAGCTTTGCTGCTGTCCATTTATTATCCTCAGTCTTTACAAGTCCTTCTTCAGAAGCATCCGGCATATAGGCCTTGATAAAATTCTTATGCGCACGCAAAGCTTTCTCCGAATCAGGATAGAGAATACAGAGAAGAATGCTATTTTCGTCCTGAATGGAATAAGGTGCTAATGCTACTTCTGTTTCTTGGTCCAGAAAAAGTATATTCTCGTCAGCAACAAAAAAATGATAATTCAAGATTATATGGTTGTGAAAATAATGGATATTTCTCTCGAGCATGCTTTCTTCAGGAAGCAAAGATACTATCCCGGGCTTCTCCCCATTTTTTGGGATTGAATCAGCAATCGATTTTCCTAAAGCAATAAGAGCTTTCTTTGCCTGGGCAGTTTCCTCCTCAGCATACAGCGACAGAAAGAACCTGTCTTTCCAAAAAGATAAAAGCCCTCCATTATAGGTAGAACCCTGGCCAATGCCGAGATCCTCTCCTTCAAGGTCATGTGTAAAGACTCCAAATGCATCAGCCGATGTTCCCATATCAAAGATATCAGCAAAAATTTCCGGCTGCCCCTTCTTGAAATAATGCCTGGATAAAAGCTTTTCGAAATTATAAGCTCTGTAAACTTCTCCAGCACCGTCGATATAATCAAAGATTGTTTCAGGA
>DAOUSP010000097.1 GCA_030627155.1 Candidatus Aminicenantota bacterium | reverse complement strand
TTCTTCTTGAGGAGAAGCCACAAAAGATAAAGGTTAATCCCCGAGGAGCTATCCCAGGGAAATTTGACCTGAATTATTCATAAATTATGCCGACACCAATATTTATTTTCCATGATATCTGCCATTTACATTGATTTTTCCTTCAGTATAACATTCAATTCTTTTCCCATGTACTTCTTTTCCTTTATGTCGGCATTCTTTATGAATAATCCAGGCTAATTAATGCTTATATTACAAATGATAAAGTTAAGGCCACAATGCCTGCAATAAAGCAATAAAACGAAAAGACATAAAATTTTCCTTTCTGTACAAGGTTAGATAAAAAAACAAGAGCAAAATATCCGAATACCGAAGCGACAAAGATTCCGGTTAATAACAAACCCCATGGCTGCGAAGCCCCATCAATTTTTTGGAACTGGAACAAGCATGCACCAAGGATAGCAGGAATAGAAAGAAGGAAGGAAAAACGAGCAGACTCTCTTCTGTTCCAGCCTAAAAGAAGCGCTCCTCCAATAGTGAATCCAGAACGGGAGAAACCAGGGACAATGGCTAACCCTTGCAGAAATCCGATAAGAAGCGGATGGAGAATAATATTTTTTGGCCTTTCTTTTGAATTTTTTGTGATGAAAAGGAAAACCCCAGTAACCATCAATGCTCCTCCTACAGCCCTCAAAGAGTTGAACAAAGATTCGAAGAAATCACTGAATGTATAACCCATCAGTGCTGTTGGAATAGATGCCAGAATTAGGGAAAACATGACCTTCAGGTTTGGGTCTGACAGATGTTTTTTAGGATTGAAACAAAAACGAAAGAAACTTTGGATTAGGGCAAGAATATCCTTTCGAAGAAAAATAAATAGAGAGCACAGAGTTCCTGCATGAAGCATTGCATCAACAAATACTTGAGGTCCTTGAAGCCTGAAAAGATTCTGGAAAATGACCAGATGTCCTGAACTGCTCACAGGGAGAAATTCAGTCAATCCCTGGATAATTCCTAAAATGATGATTTCGAATAGACTCAAGAGTTCTCTAACCCCTGGATAACCTTCTCAATTGTCTTTTCGACATCTTTACGAATTATGGCTAAATCATCCTTGGTATCCGCTTCAAAACGCAACACTAGAATTTCCTGTGTGTTGGATGCCCGAACTAAAGCCCAACCTTTCGGATAAAGAGCGCGGACGCCGTCTATATCAATCACCTGGTGTTTTTTGGAAAGCTCATCTTTCACCTTTTCTACAATTTTAAATTTCACTTCATCTGACGCATAAATCCTGATTTCAGGAGTGCTGTAGGTCTTGGGGAGGTCAGAGAACATCTGAGAAAGCTTTTGATTGCTTCTGGAGAGAATTTCAAGCAAGCGAGCAGAGGAATAAATGGCGTCATCAAAGCCAAACCACTTGTCTGCAAAAAAGATATGACCGCTCATTTCTCCAGCGAGGATTGCATTTTCATCTTGGATCTTTTTTTTGATTAAGGAATGACCTGCCTTCCACATGATTGGCCTGCCTCCTAACCTTTCGATTTCTTCATAAAGCACCTTAGACGCCTTGACTTCAGAAATAATAGTAGCTCCAGGGTAAGAAGGAAGAAGTTCGCGGGAAAAAAGAATCATAAGTTTATCTCCCCAGATTATATCGCCTATATCATCGATTACACCTATTCGGTCTCCATCTCCGTCATAAGCAATTCCGCAATCTGCCTGTGATTCTTTTACAGTCCTTATGATATCTTTAAGAGCTTCAGGAAGAGTCGGGTCAGGATGGTGATTGGGAAAATGCCCGTCCATCTCACAATAGAGTTCAATGACATCACAGCCCAGGTTTTTAAAAATAGGGACAGCAATGACCCCGGCTGTGCCATTTCCAGCATCAACAACAATTTTTAGTTTTCTTTGGAGGGAGATGTTTTTTAGCACATATTCCTGGTATTCTGGGGTGATATTATATGATTGGATTGAGGCGCCTTTGTCTTTTACGAAGTCTTTGCTTTGTATGATTTTATATATCTCCTGTATGGATTCTCCAAAGAGAGTTTCTTTGCCCACCATCATTTTAAAGCCATTATATTCAGGTGGGTTGTGCGAGCCAGTGATCATCACGCCGGCCGCGATGTTTTTGGTATAGATAGCAAAATAGAGCAGTGGAGTGGGAATAGTCCCTAAATCGATTATACTGCAGCCTGTCGAATAAAGTCCTTTTATGAGCGCTTTGGAAAAAGCAGGAGAGCTGAGCCTGCAATCTTTGCCGATTGCAACCTCATTACATCCGTTTCTCTTAAAATAAGTGCCAATGCCTTTCCCTAATATTTCGACTGTTCCCGGCGTTAAATCTCTATCCACAATCCCTCTTATATCATATTGCCTGAAGATTTCCTGTTTGAGTTTCACTTAAATCCTCCCTCTTGAGATTAAAATATAATCTATGCCAGTTTAAAATTTTATTTTAATGTAATTCCTTTTAAATTTTTAGCAGTGTTTTTGATTGATTCCCATTTATTCTGGGCTTCAAGGATGAATTCGATGAATTCCCGGACTGCTCCTTTTCCCCCTGGATTTGTGCATATGAAGTGACTGTGTTTTTTTATCTCATGGTGGGCATCCGCGACAGCTCCTGCAAATCCCACAGATTGGATAACTTCCAAATCTCCTAAATCATCACCTATATAGGCGATTTCTTCTAATTTTAGTGTGTGTTTCTGTAAGATTTCGAGTAAAACTGTCTTTTTATCAAGAATGCCCTGGTATAATTCAACGATTTTTAACAATTGGGCACGTTTTTCCAGGGATTTAGAAGTTTTTCCGGTGATGATTCCTGTTTTTAATCCTGCAAGCCGAGCAAGCAGGATACCCATTCCGTCTTTGACATTATAAGACTTTAGCTCTTTCCCGTCAGGGAGGACAAGGATTGCTCCATCAGTAAGGGTTCCATCTACATCCATAAGAATCATTTTGATTTTTTGTGCTCTTTTTGTTGGTTCCATTAAAACATCTCCGTTCTCCATAAATCATGAAGGTGTATTATGCCTTCGATTTTCTTGTCCTTGTTTGTGATAACAAGAGACGTAATTTTATGCTCTTCCATGATGTTAAGGGCCTTAGTGGCTAAGTCTTCCTTTTTTATGGTGATGGGATTTGGAGTCATGCAATCTTGCGCTGATTTGTATATCAAACTTTCCCCGAATTTTTGGAGCATCCTTCTTAAATCCCCATCTGTTATAACCCCAACAATTTTTTCTTGTTTGTTGACAACGCAGGTCATCCCCAATTTTTTCCTCGACATTTCCTCTAACACATGATTCATTGGAGTATCGAGAGAGACACAGGGTATTTGCTGGCCTTTGTGCATGAGGTCTTTTATTTTTAAAAGTTTTTTCCCTATTTGGCCTTTTGGATGGACAAATGCAAAATCTTCTTCGTTAAAACCTTTTTCCTTCATCAGTGCAATTGCCAAAGCGTCTCCAAGAGCTAAGGCAGCAGTTGAACTGGCAGTAGGAACTAATCCGCTTGATTCAGCTTCTTTTTCGACTTTAGCATCTAAAACAATATCGCTATACTTAGCGATTTTTGAATTTTTATTCCCAGTGATGCAGATGAGCTTTATTCCAATTCGTTTGATAAAATCGAGAAGGCCTACGATTTCTTTTGTCTCGCCGCTGTAGGATATGGCAAGAAGAATATCGTCTTTGATAATCATCCCCAGATCTCCATGGCCGGCTTCTGCAGGATGGATGAACATGGCAGGAGTGCCGCAGCTTGCTAATGTTGCTGCAATTTTCCGGCCTACAAGGCCTGATTTTCCCATGCCACTTACAATCACCCGGGACTTTGCATTAGATAGCAATTCAACGGCCTGGACAAAACTTTCATCCAGATGTAATGACAGATCGTTTACTGCTTTTGCTTCGATTTCTAAAACTTCTTTACCGATTTGGATAATTCTATCTTTTTTCATGTTGAGATATTATACCTCAATCTAAAGGATTATTCCTGCGTAATGCAGATTTTAATTGACAGAGCGATGAGAGTAAAACATGTAATTCGTTTAGATTCAACGAGTTATGTTTATCTGACAGAGCTTGTGGAGGATTATCATGTGTTTCAAGAAAGACTCCATCAGCGCCGACACTGACTCCGGCTTTAGCTATATAAGGGATAAATTCTCTATCCCCTCCAGAAGAAGCTCCTTGACCTCCGGGTTTTTGAACGCTGTGAGAGGCATCTATTACAACAGGAAAACCCAAACTCTTCATGATTGGGATTGAGCGAATATCAAAAACTAAATTATTATAACCAAAAAAAGTGCCTCTTTCTGTAAGGATGATGTTATCATTTTTCTGGCTGAGAATTTTATCTATAACATTTTTCATGTCATAGGGGGATAAAAATTGGCCTTTTTTGATGTTCAAAGGCTTTTGTGTTTGAGCTGCTGCCACGATTAAATCTGTTTGCCGGCACAGGAAAGCTGGAATTTGAATAATGTCTAAAACCTCTGCGGCTTTTTCGACTTGAGTGGTTTCGTGGACATCAGATAGGACTGGGACTCCAAGTTCCTTTTTGATGTGATTGAGGATATCAAGGCCTTTTTCAAGCCCTGGACCTCTGAAGGAAGAGATTGAAGATCTGTTTGCTTTGTCATAAGAGGCTTTAAAGATAAAAGGGATTTTAAGATGGTCGCAGATTTTTTTAATTTCCCGGGCTAAAGAGAATGCATGTTCATGGGTTTCAATAACACAGGGACCTCCTATCAAGAAAAAGGAGTTAGACCCTCCGATTTTAACGTTATTAATGAGTTTTATTTCTTTTGCAACGGTAGTCATAACTAACTCCAATAAAATCTTTAATTTGACACTGTCTTTAAAATATCTTCCACCTTAGTTATATCCTGTGGGGAGTCCACGCTCAAGGTCTTAAAAGGAGTTTCGACCACTTTTATCTTGTATCCGTTATCAAGAACTCTAAGTTGTTCCAATTTTTCTGTTTTTTCAAGCCTGGATTCAGGCAGTTGACCGAATTTAAGAAGAAAATCCCTTTGATAACCATAGATCCCGATGTGCTGTAAGAAGTAGTCTGTGGGCTGGAATGGAAGAGGAGACCTGGAAAAATACAGGGCAAAACCGTTTTTATCTGTCACGACTTTGACGATATTTTTATCATTAATAAGAGCGAAGTCTTTTATCTTAACTGCCAGAGTCGCCACGGCTATGTTTTCATCTTGTAGGGCTATGATTAAATCGTCGATCATTTGCCCCTGAAGTAGAGGTTCGTCCCCTTGGATATTGATTATTATTGGACATTGGATTTTCTCTGCAATTTCAGCCACTCGCTCTGTACCGGAATTATGTTGGGATGATGTCATCCAGACATCGGCACCGAATGCCTGGGCAGCA
>DAOUSP010000093.1 GCA_030627155.1 Candidatus Aminicenantota bacterium | reverse complement strand
TCAATTTCTGCAAGGATTCTTTTTTCCTCTTCCTTTTCTAAGCATTTAATTTCAAGAAAATGACTCATGGACCTGCCTTTCTAATAAATTCATTTCTAACGAATATATCCTAAAGCTTTCAATTGTTCCTTTAATTTTTCATCGATTTCAGGCTTCCCTGTTTTTCTTTTCCCCGGCTTACTATATATTTCATTTATATTCCTGACAAGCTGTTTTACAAGGTAGGATTTATCCTCAATGATATTCTTTTTTTCAAAAGGGTCTTTTCCCAAGTCATATAATTCTAAAGGAGGCATGTGTGGCGGAGGATAAATGAAAAAAGCCAAATCTTCTTTAGTGAATTTTTTGTTCAGGATAAGCTTATCTTTTCCTGAATTCATTGCTATTTTTTGTGGTATATGGGAATTCAATAAATTTCCCCCTATATCAGCTAAAAAAGTCCTGTCATTTTCTTCTTTTTCCTCTATCACAGGAAACAAGCTTTCCCCATCTAAGTTTAAATCTGAAGCATTGATTCCGAGCTCATCTAAAACCGTAGGAAAAATATCAACCAGGCGTACAATGCTTGAAATTTTTTTTCCTTTAAACCTGGAACCTGGAAATTTAACAACAAGAGGAACTTTCAGAGATTCATCATAAAGGTTATGCCCGTGCCCCCAGCTATTATGTTCATAAAATTCTTCTCCATGGTCGCTTGTCAAGATAATCATAGTTTGGTCATAAATGTCTAACTCCTTGAGCTTCTTTAAAAGGGGCCCAATGAGCATCTCGTCTGTATAACGGATCTCTCCATCATAGAGACTTATGACATTTTGGCGTTCCTCTCCAGAAAGACTCTTAAAAAGAAAAGGTTTTCCTCCCAAATGGTTCAGTAAATCAATATGGGTCCATTTTGCTCCTTCTTCAAGAAACATGGATTTGTAGGGATAAGGGCATGCATAAGGATTGTGAGGTTGGTATGTATGAATAAAAAGAAAAAAGTTTTTTCCGCTATTTTTATCGAGCCATTCAGAAACAGCCTTGCTTGTAAGCTCAGCTGCATTTTGCTGAAAGACTCCTCCTGCCGCTTCATTATACGTGTCAAATCCTTTGGAAAACCCATAAACCGCGCTAACAAACCCTCCACCAGTGATCGCCGAACAAAAAAATTGGTTTTTCCGCAGGACATCAGCCATTGTTATAAGAGATGGATCCATTTTTTCGTCATCATAATACACCTGATGATTAATATTATTTAGAGAAGTAAAAAGAGATACATGAGATGGCAAGGTCCATGGGGATTGGGCATAGACATTCAAGAACTGCATGCCCTCAAGAGCTAATGAATCGATATTAGGGCTTGTTGGCCTTTTGTAGCCGTAACATCCCAAATGATCCGCCCTGAGTGTATCAAGGGAAATTAAAACAACATTACAGACATTCTTTCCTTTCCTATATATGACTGGATTAGCCCAAAAGGAAATATTTTTTGGCCCTCCCTTGGTTATAAATATCACACGGGCTTTTTTATGCTTATAGGGAAGATCAATCGTATGCGTAGAAAAAGATAAAGACGGCTCTTCTTCTTTAGGAGGTGAGGGAAGGTATTCTTGAAAAATCGTCTTTTTCCTTCCATTGATTTCGAGCACAATACGGAAATTGACGCCATTTTCCTTACTCAAGGTATTTCTTTGAATTTCCACTGAATCTTTTTCCCTAATAATACCAATCCCAAATTCTAAGATCGAATCCTGTGATATATCTAATATGTAGCTGAATTGACTTTTCGGAGGAGCAAAAAGAACATTCCTTTCTATTCCTCCGACTCTTAACTTTCTTTTGAGCTCATAAGGATTCTCCCCAACTCCTAAATCTTGCATTGGAAATGACTTTTTAGGGAATATTATTTTCCCGACTTCTTTTTTATCTTGAATCTGAAAGAAAGGGGAATGCTGGATGTTTTCTTCTTTTAAATGGTCAATAAATCGATACAACTGAAAATCATTTTGATGTGATTTTTGGCAACTTCCCAGAATAAGCAAAATAAAAAGGACCCAGGCAATCCGACACTTCACATGCATAACGTGAACTCCATTGAGGCATTTTAATTCATTTAAAGCATCGATTCAACATTTTACCCAAAATCATGCACATTTCATTCCCTCCTCCCCCTCACTTTTCTCTCTCCACTCCTAACTACTAACTCCTCACTCCTTACTCCTTACTCCTTACTGTCCTCGGCATTTGAAATAATATCCCTCATGTGTTAATTAGATAATATCTTAAATCCTATTTAGATAAAAGAAAGGTAAATTTAGATAAAAAGAAAGGCAAAATTTCATGCTATTAAAAGACAAATTAAGGATCGGTGTCATAGGAGGAGCTAAGCCCGATGCGAAATCAAAAGGCGATGCTTTCAAAATCGGTCAGCTAATCGGAGAAAAAGGAGCGATTCTTATATGTGGAGGGCTGGGGGGCGTGATGGAGGCAGCAGCACGCGGCGCCAAGCAGTCAAGGGGATTGACCATTGGAATTCTTCCTGGGAATTCCTTTAAGGAAGCCAACCCATACATAGATATTGCTATCGCAACTGGATTAGGATACAGCCGGAACTCTCTTGTGGCTATGAATTCTGATGTCTTAATCGCTATAGATGGAGAGTTTGGAACCCTCAGTGAAATCGCATATGGAACTATTTACAGGAAAAAAATCATAGGATTAAGGACTTGGGATATTCCAGGTGTTATTAAAGCAGAAACAGCAAAAGAAGCTTTCGAACTTGCTTGGAAAGAATTTTATCCTCTTGATACTGAATAATTCAGGTTTATTGTCTTTCTTATCGTTTTATAATTCAGATGAATAACCCGAAACAATAAATATATAAGGCATTACACAAATGCAAAACTACAAACTCGTCATCAGCTACGATGGCACAGACTATCACGGATGGCAGCAACAGCCAGATAAAAAAACTATTCAAGGACTCATTGAAAAGGCATTAGAAAAAATCGCAGGTAAACACATCCCTGTGATTGGGGCAGGAAGAACAGATGCAGGTGTTCACGCATGCGGACAGGTAGCACACTTTAAAGCAGATTTAAATCTTTCTAAAGGAAGTCTTTTGACTGCCCTTAATGCCAATCTTCCCAAGAGCATAAGGATTGTTTCTCTTAAAGAGGTAGACATTCATTTTCATGCAAGAAAAATGGCAAAATCAAAAATTTACATGTACAGAATCCACAATTCTCCAAATATCAGCCCTTTTAAGATGAGATATGTTCTTCATGTACCTTTTCCCCTTGATATTCCTTCAATGAAAAAAGCCGCTCCATTCTTTATCAGGGAAGCAGACTTTACTCCATTTTCATCTAACAGGCTTTTATATCCTATACGAAGAGTCCTGCGCTCCGAGATTCATGAAAGCGGTCATGAGATCATTTATACTGTAGAAGCCAATGGCTTCTTAAGATATATGGTTCGTACAATGGTTGGCACTCTACTTGAAATTGGGAAAGGACGTATGGAACCTGAAAAAATTGAAGAATTATTTAAAGACAAGAAGAGAATACTTCTAAGCCCAACAGCTCCAGCTCATGGCTTATGTCTTTTAAAAGTGAAATATTAAACTAAGTTTTTTCCCATAACCAAGGCATCCTCATTCGGCTGATGATAGTAATCTTTCCGTATTCCAATGACTTTGAAGCCGAGCTTATTATAAAGAGAACGGGCAACAAAATTAGAAGGCCTTACTTCAAGAACTACAAACTGAACTCCCTGCTTTTTGACATGCGAAAGCACTTCCTCCAATACACTCCTGCCTATTCCCATTCTTCTAAAATCTGGATGGATAGCCACATTGCTTATCTGCACTTCACTTTGAACTCGCCAATATATTATATGGCCAATCACCTTATTCTGAGGCTTGTAAATAATTACATATGGATTCGATATCGGATAATTTTCAATTTCCCCTTTAAAGGAAGTTTCAGGCCAGGATATTGAAAAAGATAGGCGCTCGATTTCTAAAACAAAAGGCAGGTCTTTTTCTTCCATCCTTCTCAAACAAAAGGAATCACGCGGAAGTTTTGCTTTGCTTATGTTTTTCCTCCGCTTGAGATGTTCTAAAGTAAATAGGAGTCACTTCATTTAACTTGATGCCTTTTTTCTTACGGAATGATTCATACGCTAACAAGCCTACCTCATTTGCGATGAAAACGGTTCGAGTAGAGAGCCTTGCTTTATCTTTTAGATATTGAAAAATTTTATTTCTATATGGATTGATGCCGTTGCCAATGAAATTAATAATTCTGTGAGCTGGCAATAGAGATAAAAAATAATCGGGATTGTATGCTGCTTGTTGAATAAGCTCTTGCAGCTTATTTCCACGCACTTCAAAAAGAGCTGCATAAATCTCGCCCTTCTTTGCATCGAGAAGGGGGCAAATGAGCCGCTTTTGAGGCTGACGTAGTTTTAAAGTCAAGGCTTCAAGTGTGGAAACTGCAACAACAGGTTTCCGTGAACCATATGCAAAAGCCTTAACAGTGCTTATCCCGATTCGAATCCCTGTAAAGGAGCCAGGTCCTGCGGCAACAGCAAAGCCATCGATGTCTCCTGGCTTTAACTCAGTGGCCTGCAACATCCAATGAATGGACGGAAGAAGCCTCTCAGAAAAAGACAATGAAGACTCTATGTTAACCTCAGAAAGTAGCTTTGTGTCTTCCAAGATAGCGGCTGAACCTGCAAATGTTGTTGTATCTACAGCAAGTATTTTCATGGCTCACTACCCATGATTTAATTTTTTTCCATATTGAAACAAAGTGCCTGATTGAAAAATCTCATACTGCACACCACTCATCGGCTCAAAGGCAAATGCTATGTTTTTAAAGAGATTCCTCCCTTCGCCTGTTCTTAAATCGACCCTAATCATATCTTCATTCACAATGGTTTTCTTTTTTACAAGCTCTTCAAGGCCTGGGCACTTAATCACAGGAAATCCAGAATTTACGGCGTTCCGGAAATAAATCGCTCCAAAAGAAGGGGCCATAATCAGCCCTATACCTAAGGCAATAAAGCAATCCACAGCTTGTTGTCGGGAAGAGCCAGCTCCAAAATTTCTCCCTGCCAAAATAATATCTCCAGGACGGGATTTCTTTGGAAAATCTTCCCAACCCTTCAAATTTCCAAATGCATATTGGCCCATCTTTTGTGTATTGGTTATATGAAGAAATGCATTATGATAAATCTGGTCCGTGTCAATATTTTCAATCAATCTATTATCTTCATCCAAAAGAACCCATGCTCTCCCTTCTCTTATAGTCTTTTCCATTTTATATATCCTCCGGGCTCGCAATATGCCCGGCTACACAAGATGCAGCCACAACCGCTGGGCTAGCCAGATAGGTCTTCCCTTTTCCTTGCTTTCCTGAAAAATTCCTGTTTCCAGTTGAAATCTGAACTTCCCCTTCGCCTGTTAAGCCAATATGACCTTCAGCACAACCTCCACATCCAGGATTACTGACAATAGCACCACTCCCGAAAAGAGTCTCTAAAATGCCATTTTTGAGAATCTCTTCATACACCCTTCTTGTTGCCGGAACAAT
>DAOUSP010000047.1 GCA_030627155.1 Candidatus Aminicenantota bacterium | reverse complement strand
TGGCCTTTAGATTACTTTAATTGGAATTAACAGTTTCTCTTGACTACTCTCTTACTTTTACTGTTTACTATCAAAGAGTGAGGAGTGAGGAGTGAGGAGTAAGGAGTAAAGAGTGAGGAGGAAAGAGCTAGACCTGCTAGACTTGCTAAGAAAGAGTGGGGAGTGAAAAATGAGGAGTCGATTTTAAATTACTACTTACTTCTCACTCCTTACTCTTTACTTAAATCCGGAGGGCTAATATGGAAGGGAAAACAAAGCGGCTATATTTTGATGATCCATATAAGGTTAAGTTTGAAGCGAATGTTATAGAAGAGATTCCATATGATGGCGGCTGGGCATTAGTCCTTGACCAGACCTGTTTTTACCCTGACTCAGGCGGGCAACCTTCAGACAGAGGAACTCTCAATGGGATAAGCGTTATAAACGTTGTTGAAGAAAATGGAAAAATTCTTCATGTGCTAAAACAACAGATGGATAGTAAAAAAGTCTGTGGACAAATTGATTTTGAAGTTCGCTTTGACCATATGCAACAGCATGCAGGTCAGCACATCCTTTCCCAGAGTTTTTTTGAACTTTTTAAAGCGGAGACTCTTTCTTTTCATATGGGAGGGGATGTTTCCACTGTTGAAATAGATATAAGAAAGGCATCTGAAGAAGATGTTGAGAAAATTGAAAAGTTGGCAAACCAAATCGTCTTCCAGAACAGAGAAATAAAAACCTATTTTGTATCTGGAGATGAAATCCAACGAATTCCTTTACGAAAGCCGCCAAAGAAAAAAGGTCCCATCCGGGTCGTTGAAGTCTCAGACTTTGATTTTTCTGCATGTGGAGGGACACACCCTTATAGGACAGGAGAAGTCGGCCTAATCAAGGTTCTTAAATGGGAGAGAATCAGAAACAATGTGAGATTTGAATTTGTGTGTGGCAACAGGGCATTGAATGATTATATATCCAAGAACAGGCAAATACGCCTGATTTCCATCAGGTTTAATGTCAATGACTATGAGGTAGTATCATCAGTCGAGAAATTATTTTCGGAATTTAAGGGCCAAAAGAAGAAAATAAAGAAAATGCAGGAGCAGATGATTCAGTATGAAGCTCAAGAAATTACCAGTAATACGAAAGAGGTAGTCATAAAAAATATATTTCAGGATAAAACACCTGAAGAATTACGATTTCTTGCGTTAAATATTATTCGAAACGGGGAGTTTGTTGTTATCTTTGGTCTAAAGAAAGAAACAAGAATCCATCTTGTTTTGGCATGTGCAGAAAGCATTGGTTTGGACATGAGGGAACTGATTCCTTTCATATGTCCTTTGATAAAAGGAAAAGGAGGAGGGAGCTCATCTCTTGTAGAACTATCTGGAGAAGAAAAAGAAAACCTGGAGACGGCTTTAGACTGTGCGTGTGAATTTATTCAAAATAAGCTATAAAAGCTGGCTTAGCTCTTAAACTCACAGATCTTTATTCGTATCTTAGAGCGATAATCGGATCCAGTTTCGAAGCTTTTTGTGCAGGAAAAATTCCGAAAAAGAGACCAATGAAAACAGCTGTAAAAAATCCCAAAGAAACAGACCAAAGTGTTACAGATGCAGGAAGTGGAGTAGCAGCTTTTACAATCAACGCAATCAAAAACCCGATTACAATACCTAATATTCCTCCTGTGCCTGTTAGGAAAATTGCTTCCATCAAGAACTGTTTCATGATGTCACTGGAACGTGCGCCAATTGCCTTTCGTATCCCAATTTCCCTTGTTCTTTCTCTAACAGAAACGAGCATGATGTTCATGACCCCAATACCACCTACAAGTAATCCAATCGAGGATATCAATATCATAACCAGATATGCAGCTCCTGTAAGCTGATTGTATAGATTTATGATACTGTCCTGAGTGTAAACTGCAAAATCATTTGGTTTCCCAAATCCTACTTTTCTCCTTTTTCTTAAAACATTGGTTATTTGCTCTATAGTTTCTGAAATATAGCCATGTTTTTTAGGGGTTACGATGATTTCGAGATTAGAAGGGTCATATGGAAAGTATTTCATAAGGGTGGATATGGGAATGCCAATAATATTATCCCGGCTCTGGCCGAATATTTCTCCCCGTTTCTCAAGAACTCCTACAACTGTGAATTTTTCAGGCCCAATACGTATTTCCTTCCCGATAGGATTTGTGTGGGGGAAGAGTATATCCTTTAAATCTGCGCCAAGTACACAGACTTTTGTGCGGTGAATGATATCAGATTCTGTTATAAAACGGCCTTCCGTTGGCAGATAAACGGATAAAACTTGGGGAAAGCCCTCATTCATGCCTATGATAATAGTATCTTGACTTTTGATATTTTGGTACTTAATAAGAATCGATTCATAGACATCTGCTACGATATCTACAGCAACAGATTTTACGAGCGAGCATTCTCTTTCAATAGCTAAGGCATCTTCGAATGTAAGGTCTTTTTTTTGCCTTTCTTCTTCGGATCGCTTGCCCATCTGAATTCCAGGTTCATATTTGCTTATGATTATTATATCTGACCCAGCAGACTCCAATTCTGCCAGGAAGGAACGGTTTAATCCCTGAATGATTGATACCATGCCAATTACAGTCGAAACTCCAATCATGATCCCCAACAATGTGAGGAAAGAGCGGAGTTTATGTGTTTTCAGGGAATCAAAAGCGATTACTATGGTTTCTTTGAAAATAGCGAGTCTCATTGTTCTGACCTTAGCGCGTCAATTGGGTTAAGCTTTGATGCTTTATTAGCTGGATAAAGTCCGAAAAAAATGCCTATAGAAGATGACATAAGAATTGCGATGATGATTGAAACTGGCTCAATACTTGAAGGCAGGGAAGAAGTTGCTGTCACGATCTTTGCAGCAGTAAACCCTAAAACGATTCCAACGGCTCCTCCTACTGTAGAAAGAGTGGCAGATTCGATAAGAAATTGAAAAAGGATATCTGTCCGCCTTGCTCCAATAGCCATACGAATGCCAATTTCTTTTGTTCTTTCTGTTACAGAAACAAGCATTATATTCATGATCCCTATTCCACCCACTACTAAAGCAATGGATGAAATGGCTATCATTGCAAAGAAAATTCCAGTTGTTGCACTTTTGTAAAATTGAATAAATTGGTCAGATGTCCTAAAGGAAAAATCATCAGGTTTATTAAAGGGAATATGACGCTTTGAGCGAAGAATTGTCCGGACTTCTTCTTGGGCCCAGGCCATTTGTTCCTGTGATGAAGTATGGATATTGATGTTTATGCTGCGCCTTGAGCCATAAATCTTCAGGAAAGTAGTTATCGGGATTCTGATGTAATTATCCTGGGACATTCCAAGGATTTTTCCTGCTGCCTTACCAGTGCCAATTACTAAGAAATTGTTGTTCCCAATTTTTATCCACTTTCCTAAAGGGTCAGTGTGAGGGAAAAGATTTTCAGCAACATCGGCCCCGATAATACATACAGCTCGGGATCGTTCTTCATCGTCTTTTTGAATATGCCTTCCTGATTCCAGTTCTACCACGCTTCCAACCATATGGTCAACATGTGTTACTCCTCTTATAGATGCATTTTCAAGAGATTGGTTTCCAAATTTAACAGTTCTACTGGTTGACGCTGATGCCCCTATTAATTCACATGATTCACATTTCTTTTGGATAAGCTGCAAGTCAGCAAAGGTAAGGTTTTTTCTTTTCATTTGTTCGCGAAATTCTTTCAGAGTCGTTGCGCCAAATGAAAATTTAGTTACAGTAAAATCATTGGCTCCATAAAAAGACATCTTTGTGTAAACATAGTCGTTTAAACCTTGAATGATTGAGACAACGGCAATGATTGTAAGGACTCCTATAATGACACCAAGCAGAGTCAGAAAAGACCTGAGTTTGTTTGTCCAAAGGGAGTTTAAGGACATAGAAATCGATTCACCAATTTGGATTTTTGCCATCTTTCTCTTGGTTGCCTCACATGTATTTTATAATATTTCATACGAAAGGGAAAAAGAAAGGTTTAGAATTTTTTCCTTTCATAATCTGGAATATTTGAAGATAATTGTGATAAGCTAATATGCAAGTCAATAACTCTAAACTATGTGGCTAATAATATTTGACACTATTGGAGAAGGGATATGAGGAAAAAATTATTTTTTGCTTTTAGTTTAATGTTTCTGCTTACTTTTTCTTGTGAAACATTGGCCCAGAGTGGTTTTTATTTGGGAGCCAAAGCTGGATATTCTGCTCAAAAACCCAGTTTAACAGATGTTGAATTCAATACAGACACATCTTTTGTTTATGGGGTCAGGGCAGGAGTCAAGTTTATGATGCTCGCTTTGGAAGCCAATTATTTTCAAGCAGCCCATAATATCGATTTGAAAAGCCTTGTTGCATTTGAATGGGCTGGTCGACAGATTGATTGCAATTTTATTGGGGCGAACTTGAAATGTTTTTTCCCTATTCTTTTTATCCAGCCATACATCACTGCTGGTTATGGCTATTATTCAGCCGAACTTAAGAATATAGATAAAGATTCTAATACTGGGTATAACTTTGGCTTGGGATTGGAAATACACTTAGGAAAGAAGTTTTCCCTGCTGGCTGAGGGGGCATACCATCATGTTCGCCTTGATATTGATAATAAAGATTTAAAATTAGGCAACTTTATTATGAGCGGAGGCTTTAATATATATTTTTAATAAGATCACTCATCTCTTGAAACTTAGCTATGCAGATCAGGTTAAATAAATTTCTTGCGCAGGCAGGGATTTCCTCACGAAGAGAAGCAGACAGGTTTATTTCCGAAGGCC
This sequence comes from Candidatus Aminicenantota bacterium, assembly GCA_030627155.1. GTDB lineage: Bacteria > Acidobacteriota > Aminicenantia > Aminicenantales > Aminicenantaceae > Kmv29. Next base: position 3,315 of record DAOUSP010000047.1, on the reverse strand, counting down.
GGGTCAAAGTTAATGGCAAAATCGTTCGGACTCTGGGATTCAAAATAGAGGAAAAAACTGACATGGTTGAGGTGGATGGGAAAAGAGTCGAGTCCAAGTTGCAACTGATATACTTGATGCTAAATAAACCACCAGGTTATCTTGTGACCTTAAAAGACCCTTTTCAAAGGCCTACAATCATGAGTCTGCTTCCACCACTTAAGAAACGCGTTTTTCCTGTAGGTAGGCTTGATTATGACAGTAGCGGATTGTTATTACTGACAAACGACGGAGAATTAGCAAATCGCTTGATGCATCCCCGTTATAATGTAAAGAAAGTTTACCTTGTTAAAGTTCTTGGTTCGCCTGATGGATTAAAAATCATGAAGCTACAGAAAGGAATTTATCTGGATGAAAAAAAAACTGCTCCTGCAAAGATTATAAAGCTTTCCTCCATGGCAAATAAGACTCTTTTTCGAGTTGAGATTCATGAAGGCCGTAAAAGAGAAATTAAACAGCTTTTTAAAGCAATAGGCCACAAGGTTGTTGGATTGGAGCGGATAAAATTTGCAAATTTATCCCTGGGTTTTCTCAAAAAAGGCCAGTGGCGCTTCCTGACGAATAAAGAAATCGCTTCATTGAAAAAACAAGTAGGGCTGGAATAACTGTTTTTTATTCCTTTGTATCTTTTGATTTTTCGCCTGCTGCCTCATATTCTTTCCAACTTTTTGCCAGGCGATTAAGTTCTTGGTCTACGAAGTAGTTTACAGTTCCTTCTTCAAATGTTCCATCTTCTTTTCTTTTGCCAGCTTTAACTCCAGTAAGAATTTCAATTCCTTCATCAACTGTTTTAATAGGGTAGATGTGAAATTTTCCTTGTCTGACTGCTTCGATGACATCCTTGCGCAGCATGAGGTTTTGGACATTTTGGTAGGGGATAATGACTCCTTGTGTTCCTTTTAGACCGTTGATTTTGCAAACATCGAAAAATCCTTCGATTTTTTCGTTTACTCCCCCAATTGGCTGGATGTCTCCCATTTGGTTTAACGACCCTGTAACTGCAATGTCTTGTCTAAGAGGCAGTTTTGAGAGACTGGAGAGAATTGCATAAACCTCTGTAGAGGAGGCGCTGTCGCCTTCAACGCCGGAGTAGGACTGCTCGAATGCGATGCTTGCCGAAAGAGCAAACGGCTTTTTCTGTGCATATTTTCCTCTTAAATAACCTGCTAAAATGAGCACACCTTTATTATGGACGCGGCCACTAAGCTCGGCTTCTCTTTCGATATTTATAACCCCACCCCTACCAACAGAAGTGGTGGCTGTGATACGCGTAGGTTTGCCGAATGAAAATTCGCCCATAAGATATACAGAAAGCCCGTTTACCTGTCCTAAAACGCTTCCCTCTGTATCGATAAGAATTGTGCCTTCCTCTATCATCTCTTGAATCTTATCTTCGATAAGACTTACTCGCTCAAAACGTTCTTCAATCGCCTTTTCCACATGGCTGCGGCTAACGATTTTATTATTATCTTGGATTGTCCAGTAATTAGCTTCACGTATTACATCGGCAATTATGTGGAATCGTGTGGATATTTTTTTCTGCCTTCCTGCCAGTCGAGTTCCATATTCAATGATTGCTGCTATGCCTTCTCTATCAAAAGGAAGAAGATTGTCTTCGTCAGCGATTTTTTTTATAAAACTTGCATACTCCAAAATCGTTCTTTCGTCCTTTGGGGTTTCAGAATCAAATTCGGCCTTGATTTTAAAGATTTTCTTGAAGTCTTCATCTAAATAATACAAAAGGTCGTAAATGTAGGCGTCTCCTATTAAGACTACCTTTACATTCGTTTTAATGGGCTCTGGCTTTAGTCTGCTTGTGGAAATAAGATAGATTGGTGTGTAGTTTTGGATTTCAAATATTTGGTGCTTCAAAACCCTCTTGATCGTTGGCCATACGCCCACTTCTATTAAGGCCTCCAGGGCATTCATTACCAAATACCCTCCGTTAGCTTTAAGGAACGAACCTGGTTTAATTTTTGTAAAGTCAGTTTGAAGCACACCGTAACGATTGATTGATGCCTCGATGGAACCAAAAAGGTTGACATAATTAGGGTTTGTCTCTATTAAAACAGGAGCTCCCTTTAATTCTGAATTATCGATAAGAAGATTCACGCGGTACACTAAAAATGGATCTGTAACTTCTTTAGGCTCTTCTTTTTGAGCTTTGAATATGTCGATATTATTAATGAGATTAATCTCAGCATCGTTTAAATATTCTGTTATTTTTTGATATGGAAATTTCTCTCTGATTTCAGCAATAGCCCCTTTTATAATTGGGGTTATAGATTCTTCATCCCATTCTTTAAGTAATTCGCGTGTTTTTTCTTCGGTTTCTTTAATCGCCTCAAAAATCTCTTCAAGTTTATCTGTAAGTTCCTCGTATTTTTTCCTCAGCTCGTTGAGTTTTTCCTTGGGAATTTTTTTCTCTCGAACCATCTCTTCTAATTTCTTAAAAGAAGTAGGTTTCTCATCTATCAAAGGTATAAGGTCAGGCTTTACAAAAAGCCCCATTTGAACTTGTATTACGGAAAAGCCCTCTTTGGCGACTTCTTCCTTAAACCTTTTCAGGATTTCTTTTTGCTTCTTTTGCTGGAATTCAATTATAGAGTCTCTTTTTTCTGTATAATACTTGCTTTTTAGTAGCTCAGGAATATTGGCTCTTAACATTACGATTAGACGAGACATCAATTCTTTGAAGAGTTTTCCTTCCCCAGCAGGAAGTGTAATTAATGTGGGTTCGTCTGGTTTTTTGAAGTTATTTACATAGAGAATATCATCAGGTGTTTTTTCTTCCTTTTTCATCTTCTCTAAGAGTTGCTTAATCGTTGTTGTCCGTCCTGTACCTACCATGCCTGTAATAAAAATATTGTAGCCAATGCTTTTTATGTTTAAACCTGTTTGAATAGCATTGAGGGCGCGGCCTTGACCAATAATGTCATCACAAGCCTTGCATTTATCGGTCGTTTCGAATGGAAATTTTGTGGAATCAAAAGTCCATGATAATTGTTCAGGGGAAAGTTCCTTGAAATTAGTAGTTTTTTTCATTTATTTGCCTCCTGCTTCCAAAAAAAGCAATCAAACCGTGAACATTTTTTAACATAAATTTATAATAAAATAAAGTTGATAGACTTTATAAAAAGTCAAGCATGCTTCCTTTGAATTGGAAGCATCTCTATTTCCGTGACAGTTAATTATGAACCTGTAATATGTCACAGCGCCGGTTCCCCTCCATCCTTGCCAAGACCCTCCCACCCTCCACAATGGGCTTCAGATGGA
>DAOUSP010000074.1 GCA_030627155.1 Candidatus Aminicenantota bacterium | reverse complement strand
TCCTTCAGCCCCCATAGAAGTAGCTAATTTTACCTCTTCAGGAAGCTCGATATTAGCCATAGGGTAAAATCTCACTTTATCTAAAGTGATGGAATCAAGAGTAGCTGTTTTCTTGAGCTCTCTACAGTAGTCATTATATTTTCTCTTCTTGCTGAGAAATTCTTTTCTTATTGCCAATGGAGGATTGATAATTACCTCCCCATCTGTACCATCCACTATGAGCAAATCTCCATTGCTGACTTTTTGTGTTATCTCGTGAAGTCCAACTACAGTAGGAATATTTAAAGAACGAGCAAGTATTGCCGTATGTGATGTCTGTCCACCCGCATCCAGAGCAACTGCCAAGACATTTCCCTTACCAAGCTTCATGGCTGCTTCAGAAGGGAGGAGATCATGAGCCACTAATATACTTTCTGAATCTTCATCCTTTTTTTCCTGTTTTATAGATTTTAAATTTCTATAAATTTTGGATAGCACATCTGTGACATCGGATTTTCTTTGCTTAAAATATTCATCTTCAATAGCATCAAAAATCCCTACATATTTATCATGGACACGGGAGATGGCCCATTCCACCTTAGCCCTTTCCCTCTTTATGATTTTTTCAATATCTCTGCATAATGACTTATCTTCAAGGAGCATCAGATGGGCTTCGAAAATAAACGAATGGTCTTTCCCAATCTTTCTTTTGACTTGATTTTTAATATGAGTAAGTTGTTTTTTTGTTTGAAGGATGGCACATTGCAGTCTCTTAATTTCATTCTCAACCTCATCAGTACCAATGATGTCCTTTTTTGTTGTAAAAAGGACCTTTTCTGCAAGAGACGCTTCTCCTATGGCTATGCCCGGAGAAACACCAATTCCTTTAAATCTCATGTAAGTCATAGAAATTTATTTTTCCTCATAAAATTTATTATCAATCAGCGCTATTAAAGCTTCCAGTGCCTCTGCTTCATCTTTTCCGGAAATCTTCAGGGTAATTTTTGAACCCTGAACAGCGGCTAACGTCAAAATCCCTAAAATACTTTTGCCATCGATTTCATTTCCGTCTTTTTCAATCTTAACCGATGAAACAAACCTATTAGCCGTCTTGACAAACTTCACCGCTGCCCTTGCATGCAAGCCAAGTTTGTTTTTTATTTCAACTTCCTTATCGATCATCGGGTTTAATAAAAGTGGCTAATCTTTAGTGCCTAAAAGAGTGCTAACTAAATGAATGTTTTTCTTTCCCTGCTCAACTACTTTCTTAGCAACCTCTTTTAGATTGTTACTTCTTTGCAGCGATGCAAATTTAATGAGCATCGGTAGATTCGCACCAGTAATTATTTCCACTTGATTATCCTTTAAAAAACTAAAACTCAAGTTCGAAGGAGTTCCTCCAAACATATCTGTGAAAATCAATACTCCATTCTTTTGATCCACTCTCTTTAAGCTCTTGTTTATCTTTTTCTTCGACTCTTCCACGTCGTCATACCAACCAATAGAAATGGCTTCCATGTTAACAACTTCTCCAAGGATAATCGTCATCGCATTCAAAAGTTCTCCAGCCAACTTTCCATGAGAAATTATTATTCCGCCAATCATTTTGATTTTCCGCGGTTATTCTTCATTAGTAACTACCAATATTTTATAATAACATTTATTTTTTCATTGATTAAGCTTTTTTCTTTGCAGAATTAATAACTCATTTAAGCACCTATCTATAAATATCCCTATGATAAACGCTTGTTTTATAATTTTTTCCTTTTAAATAATTCCTTATTGATTCTGCCACGACAACAGACCTGTGCCTGCCTCCTGTACATCCGAAAGAGATTGTCACATAGCTTTTTCCTTCTTCAATAAACATTGGCATGAGGATGTCTAAAAACCTGAAAAGCTCATCAAGGAACATTTTTGTATCTTGCGATTCTATCACATAACCTTTAACTTTTTGACTCCTCCCTGTTTTTTCTCTCAACTCGTCAATATAAAATGGATTAGGCAAAAACCTTGTATCGAAAACCAAATCAGAATCCAAAGGAATCCCATATTTATACCCAAAACTGATTACTACTACTTGCATCATGCTTTTTTTTCTTTTTAAAAATCTTTGTGCCAGGATTTTTTTTAGCTCAGGAATAGTAGTTGAACTTGTATCAATCACTTCATCCGCTATCTTTTTTATTTCTGAAAATCTTTTCCGCTCTAATATCACATTTTCCAATATGGATTCCTTCTCTTTTAAAGGATGGGGACGGCGGCTTTCGCTGAATCTTTTGACTAATATATCATCGGAAGCCTCCAGAAAAAGAAGGTGCGGGGAAACAACTTTTCTTATGGATTTCAAAACCCTTGGAAATTCTTGTATAAATCCTGTTTCTCTAATATCCACAACAAGCACGACTTTCTCTATCTCAAATTCTTTTCTTTTCCATAGATTTACAAAAATGGGGATAAGCTTCACGGGAAGGTTGTCTACACGGTAATACCCTAAATCTTCAAGAAAATTGCTTACAACCGTCTTCCCTGAACCTGATAATCCAGTTATGATCAAGAAACGATCATACCTCAATTCACTATCTCCCAATATCTTTAATCCTGGGACAAAGCTTTGTCCAATTTTTGTACAATATCCTTTGCTGCATGATAGCCTTTTAGTCTCAACATATGAACTTTACTTGCGATCTCAATTAAAGTCGCAATATTTCGTCCAGGTGCTACAGGAATACAAAGTTGAGGGATTTTTACCTCAAGAATTTTATATTCTTTTGGAAACTTCAATCCAAGCCGGTCATATTCCTTTCCTTTTTGCCATCTTTTCAAATTTATAACTAAATTGATCTCCGTTTGACTGCAGATGGCCTTGGGCCCAAATATTTGTTTAATATTGATTATTCCCAATCCTCTTATCTCCATAAAAAAACGGCTCAATTCAGGCGTTTTCCCCATTAATATGCCTTTGGATGTTTTCTCAATTACAGTGACATCATCGGATATGAAATCATGCCCTCTGCAAATTAGTTCTAAGGCGCTCTCACTCTTTCCAACACCGCTATCTCCAATAATAAGGACGCCCAACCCAAAAATACGTAATAGTCCTCCTGAAACCAGTGCTTTGTTCGGGTTAAAATCAGAAAAAAAGTTTTTTATTTCAGTGCTGCATTTTTCCTGTGAAAGGGCAGAGTTAAAAAGCGCCACCTTCACTTTCCTGGCTTCTTTATCTATCTCTGGTAAAGAGGAAATACCCTTTGGAAAAATAACGCAAGCCACATCTTTTTCAAATTTTTCTTTAATGAATTGTCTTCTTTTTGTTTCAGGAAGGCGCTGTATGACATCAATCTCGTCCTTGCCCCAAATTTGAATGGATAAAATATCTTTTTTTGAAGAAGTAAGAATTATTTCACGCATAAAGCCAGTTTTTTCTAAATGAGGATTCAGCTTCAGATAATTCTTGGCTTTTGCATAAAACTCTTTCACACGAAGGGAATGATCTTTCCCGTTATTCATCGATCTTTTCTTCTTCTTCTTTAATAATTCCCAAGATTGACTGAATATTCTTTGCGTTAAGTATTTTCTTTACAAGCAAGCCGTTGGACTTTCTAACCAAATGAGCAATTGCTGCTAATATTTGCAGATTCAAACTTGGGTTATCAGGAGAAGAAACCACAAGGAAAAAAATATATGCGGGTTTTCCATCTAAGGAAGAAAAATCCACTCCTTTTTTTGAAACAGCAAGGAGTAAGATGGGGTCTTTTGCTTCTTTGAGTTTACAATGAGGTATTGCAACGCCATCTCCAATAGCTGTGCTTCCTAGTTTCTCTCTTTGCAGAAGTTTTTCGTATAAATCTTTTTCCCTGGTAATCACATTCTTTTTTTTTAAAAAATCGACCATTTCTTTGAGGACATCTTCTCCTTTCTGAGACTCTATATCTGTAATGATCATATCCTGCATCAATAAATTATGTACTTTCAATTAATCCTCTTTATCAAATTGTTTTTATTCTGGAACAACCAATCCATAATGCCCATCTTTTCTTCTATAAAGGACTGCCCATACTTGCGAATCTATTTTTCTAAAAACAAAAACTTCTTTTTTGCTGGCTTCAAACTGAATGATAGCATCTTCAACAGACATCGGCCTCACAGAATAATCATCACTATGTATGATTCTCTTCTGCTGTTCTATTTCTTCTGACACAGGAACGAGTATCCCTTTTTCTTTTCTCTTTCTTTTTTTCCTTTCTCTTCGCTTTTCTTTTTCTTTCTTTATTCTTTTCTCAATAAGATCAAATGCCGCACAAAGAGAACCTGACATGTCTTGAGTTTCCTCAACACCAGTCAAAGTAGCCTCTTTCGTCTTTATCCTGATTTCTACCTTGTGTCTATACTTTTCAACCGAGAGGACGATTTTGGCTTCTACAGGATACATCAATATTTTTTCTAAAGACTGAAGTCTTCTTGCACAATACATTTCTATTTCTGGAGTTATCTGTGTATTACGTGCAGTAAGATTTATGTTCATTAAATACCCTCCATCCAATATTTTCTTTTCCTTATATTTGAAGGCGGTATTTTAAGCTGTTTTCTGTATTTTGCAACTGTCCGCCTTGCAATATAGAAATTTTCTTTTGCTAATATCTGTCCTATCTCAATATCACTTAAAGGATATTGTTTGTCCTCACTCTCTACAAGTTTTTTGATTCGTTCCTTTATTCTTAAAGAAGAAACTTCTTCACCGAAATCACCTGTTAGGGATTTATGGAAAAAGTATTTTAAAGAAAAAACTCCGCTGGGAGTCATCATATATTTATTAGTGACTACCCGGCCTACAGTTGATTCATGAACCCCAATTTCTTGTGCAAGTTCTACAAGTGTTAAAGGTTTAATAAACTCTATTCCTTTTTCAAAAAAATCTTTTTGCTTGTCCACAATATATTTTGCCACTTTATAGATTGTTTGATTCCTTTGATTCAAACTTTTTAAAAACCAAAAGGCCTTCTTCATTTTATCTTTTAAAAATAAGTAGGCGTCTGAATCCTCCTTAGATGCATGCACCAGAATATTTTTATAAAATCGACTGATCCTTATATGGGGCAATCCTTCATCACTTATAATAACCTTATACTCATCTCCTTCTTTCTTCACAATGACATCAGGAACAATATAAGAAGTTCTGTCCATGCTGTATTTTCTTCCAGGAGTTGGGTTCAATCTTTTTATAACCTCTACATGAGACTTTACTTCAGATGGAGAAATTCCCAGTTTTTTAGCCAGTTTATAAAAATCCGACTTCCCCACAAGATTGAGATGATCTTTGACTATCTTTCGAGTGATATCATCTTTTATATCATAGTAATCGATCTGGGTAAGTAGAGCCTCTTTGAGAGTCAAGCTTCCAACTCCAACAGGATCAAATCTTTTTATTTTTTCACGCACCTCATTTACTTTTTCCACGGATTCGTTCATTACCTTAGCAATGTCTTCAATAGAAACAGTAAGGTAGCCTTTCTCGTTTATGTTTCCAATAATATATTGAGCGATTTTTTTATTTTTATCGTTAAAAAAAGAAAGATTGGCCTGCCAATCCAAATGGTCCCAAAGTGAAAGGCCTCCTGAAGTAATGTTTTCTAAAGAAATGGCTTCTTTTTTTTCAATGGGAAAGGATCGAAATTCATTATCAAAATATTCCTGAAAATAGGATTCAAAATCTTGGTCCTCTTTTTCCTTTCTTAATGAAATTTCTTCTTGAATCAAATCTGCAACCTTTTCATCAGGGGTAGTTTCCTTTTCTTCCTTCTGTTCTTTATGGTCTCTTTCTTCCTCTTCAAGTTCGAGCATAGGGTTTTGTGAAAGCTCCTCATCAATTACTTCAATAAGTTCTAAATTAGTCAACGACAGAAGTTTTATTGCTTGCTGAAGGGATGGGGCAAGTATTAATTTTTGGACTTGTCTCTGATCCATTCGTTGTCTTATTGCCATGAGTCTACTCGATTCATCTTAGGCTTTCGCTATTAATCAAAATAAAATCCTTCTCCCAAATACCTGCTTTTCACATCTGTTGATGCCACCAATTCTTCCGGAGTTCCCTCTTTGAGAATCTTTCCTTTATCCATGATGTAAGCCCGATCTGCGATCTTTAATGTTTCCCTAACACAGTGGTCTGTGATTAGCAATCCAATGTCCTTTTCCTTTAAAGAAGTGATGATTTCTTGAAGGTCAATGACAGCTAATGGATCAATTCCTGTAAAAGGTTCATCCAAAAGAATAAACTCAGGGTCAGTAATCAGCGCCCGGGCTATTTCCAGTCTGCGCCTTTCCCCGCCAGAGAGAGTATATGCCTTGGCTTG
>DAOUSP010000129.1 GCA_030627155.1 Candidatus Aminicenantota bacterium | reverse complement strand
GGTGGGTAATACGTCGCTTATATATTAATTGGTTTGATTACAGTGAGTTACATGGAATCTGCTTTAATAAGTCGTAAACTCACGCTAGACCAGTAAAGATAGTAAAGAACAAGCAGTGGGAGGGGAGAGTGAAGGGGCTAGATTAGCTAGATTGGCAAGACGAAAAAAGACAGTAAAAAGTAAATAGTGAGGAGTGAGGAGTGAAGAGGGAGTAATATCTTGACTTGTTATTGGATAAATTATATATCATAAGTCTTGCTCAAGGAGGCACAATGGATGTCAAAAAACAAGACAATCTTTCTCAGGTGAAAATAGGGATACTTGGAGGAACAGGCCTTTATGAGATTGAAGGTATTAAAGAACTAAAGGAAGTTCATCTGGAAACTCCCTTTGGAGCTCCATCTGATGCTTTCATTGTAGGCGTTTTGGAAGGCAAAAGAGTGGCTTTCCTGAGCCGCCACGGCCGTGGGCATAGTATTCTTCCTTCAGAAATTAATTACCGTGCGAATATTTACGGCTTCAAGATGTTAGGTGTTGAACAAATCATTTCGGTCAATTCTGTAGGCTCTCTAAAAAAGGAAATTAAGCCGAGAGATATTGTTTTCGCAGACCAATTCTATGACCGGACCCGGAGGAAAAATACATTTTTTGGTGAAGGGGCTGTTGGACACATAAGCTTTGCTAAGCCGGTTTGCTCGGATTTGTCCAAATTTCTATTCGATGCAGGGAAAAAACTGAATTTGCGCGTGCATAAAGGGGGGACATACATCTGTATTGAGGGGCCATCTTTTTCCACAAAAGCAGAATCCCACATATATCGCTCATGGGGATGCAGCGTAATCGGCATGACCAGTGTAACAGAAGCCAAGCTTGCCCGCGAAGCTGAAATTTGTTATGCCACGATGAGTCTGGTCACAGATTATGATGTATGGCATGAGGAAGAGGAGTCTGTTTCTGTAGAGTTGATTCTTGAAAACTTAAAGGCAAACATCCATAATGCCAAAGCCCTGATAAAAACAGCCGTTTCGGAATTTCCCGTAGACTTAAGAAGAGAATGCCCTTGTGCGCATGCTTTGAAGAATGCCATTGTAACACGGGGTAATCTTATCCCAATGAAAACCAAAGAAAATCTTCGTTTGCTTATTGAAAAATATATCGACTTATAAGATTGGATTAATATATGAGTTTGGTTATTGTTGGTTCTCTTGCGTTTGACACCATTGAAACGCCCAAAGGGCGAAGAGAGCGAATCATTGGAGGTTCATGCACTTATTGTGCTTTAGCTGCAAGCTATTTCACTTCCCCTGGAATTGTTGGAGTGGTCGGTGAAGATTTCCCAGATGAAGTCATCGAACTTTTAAAAAAGAGGAAAATTGATATTCAGGGGCTCGAAAGGAGACCAGGGAAAACCTTTTATTGGGAAGGCCGTTATGGACACGACCCGAACTTCCGGACGACTCTAAAGCTTGAGATGAACGTTTTCGATAATTTTAAACCTCAGCTTCCTGCAAAATATAAAGAGACAGACATGTTGTTTCTTGCCAATATCGACCCTGACCTCCAGGAAGATATTCTTTCACAAGTAAAAAAGCCGAAGATTGTAGCTATGGACACTATCAACTTTTGGATAAAAAATAAAAGACCCCAGCTTGTCAGGGTCATGGAAAAGGTGGATGTCTTTTTCGCCAATGATGAGGAAGTCAAGCTCTTAACAGAAGAAATCAATCTGATAAAAGCTGGAAAGAAAGTGCTAAATATGGGGCCCTCGCTTGTGGTTATAAAAAAAGGAGAACACGGGGCATTAGTATTAGGAGAGAATAATGTTTTTGGAGTGTTGGCCTATCCGTGTGAAGACGTTGTTGACCCAACCGGGGCAGGGGATAGCTTTGCGGGTGGATTTCTGGGATATATGGACAGAGCTAAGCAAGGAAGCATAAGTGATATCCGTAAGGCCGCTGTTATTGGTAGTGTTATGGCCTCTTTTACTATAGAAGATTTTGGTATCGAACGTTTGAAATTTTTGTCAGATTTTGAAATCAAGGAACGTTTTTCAGCTTTTAAGAAGCTTATTTCATTCTAAATCCCGTTTATTGATAATGGGGAAATTTTTCTTGCATAGAGGAGGAATCATGTCAGGTAAAAAAATTCCTGTCGAGCCATTCAAAATAAAAGTCGTGGAGCCATTAAAGAAAATATCTCCTGAGGAACGAGAAGACGCCTTACGTGAATCAGGGTTTAATGTTTTTAATATTCCTTCAGAAAAAGTTTTTATCGACCTTTTAACAGATAGCGGAACCTCAGCCATGAGCGACAGGCAATGGGGACGGCTTATGGTCGGGGATGAATCTTATGCTGGTGCCAGGAGTTTTTTTAATTTTGAACAGTCAGTCAAGCAAACATTTGGGTTCAAAAATGTAGTACCTACACATCAAGGTAGAGCAGCTGAACGGATTTTATTTGAGGCAATTCTGAAAAAGGGAGACATGGTTCCTAACAACATCCATTTTGATACAACAAGAGCTAATGTTGAAGTCAGGGGAGCATATGCAGTCGACCTGGCTATAGAGGAAGCATATGACCCTGATATTGAATTGCCTTTTAAAGGCAATATGGATATTGGGAAATTAGAATCCTTCATCAAGGAGAAAGGCTCTAAAAGAATTCCTGTTATTATGATGACGATTACCAATAATAGTGGAGGGGGGCAGCCTGTTTCCATGGAAAATATCAGGCAGGTAAGCCAAATCTGCCGAAGATACAAGATTCCGTTTTTTTTCGATGCATGCCGGTTTGCTGAGAATGCATATTTAATCAAAAAAAGGGAGCCTGGTTGTAAAGACAAATCCGTGCTCGAAATTGCCCGAGAAATGTTTTCATATGCAGATGGGGCGAACATGAGTGCAAAGAAAGATGCCCTGGTCAACATGGGAGGTTTTATCGCCTTGAATGATGATGAGCTAACAGAGAAAATCAAAAATCTTTTGATAATTAGCGAAGGATTTCCAACTTATGGTGGTTTGTCAGGCAGGGATCTGGAAGCTTTGGCCCAGGGGCTTAAAGAAGTCATTGAGGAGGATTATCTGGAACACCGCATAAGCCAGGTAGAATATTTAGGAGAACTTTTAGATGATGCTGGAGTTCCAATCTATAAGCCAGTGGGAAGTCATGCTGTCTATATAATGGCAGATAGATTTCTGCCTCACATTCCGCGTCCCCAATATCCTGGCTGGGCGCTTACAGTAGCTCTTTACAGAGAATCAGGTGTAAGGGCTGTTGAAATTGGCGGAGTCATGTTTGCAAAGAAAGATGAAAAATCAGGAAAAGATGTCTTTCCAAAGTTAGAGATGGTTCGCTTGGCGGTTCCCCGCAGGGTTTATACCATTTCTCATATACATTATGTAGCAGATGCCCTTGTTTCATTATATAAGAAACGGGAAAAAATCAGAGGATTAAAGATAATATACCAATCACCGCATTTGCGTCATTTCACTGCACGGTTTAAGGAATTGTGACGATTATTTGATTCGATAGAACCACATAAGTGGCAGCCATAACTGATGTCCGTAAGGGATGTCCTTATGGTTTACGAGAATCCTTGTGCTTTCCCATTCGTGGACAAGGTTAAAAAGTTGGAATAATTCATCGACATCTTCAGGAGTATAAGTGGCGGAATGCCTAATCCATTCACCTTTCCCTTCTTCTTTATAAGTAGGATGTTTCTGGGCTAATTCTACAGCTTTTTCGTAATTTGGAGAAATCTTGAAGCCGAATTCGACTGTAATCTTAAAGACTTTGGCCTTTGTTTGAGGATATAGAATGCTGTCTAATTTTTCCTTTGTGGCTTCGTCAACGTAGGTTGGTTTCTCGTCTGTCATATGTTGTTGCCTTTTCTTTGGATTCTCTGTCTGTTTATATGCCAACCACCTTTTTTTGTCAAATAAAAAAGAATTGATAATTGATTGAGAATTGGGGCTTGTCCCCAATTCTATAGTTCCCAATTCCTAAAGTATTAACATGCAGTCGCCATAGCTGAAAAATCTGTATTTGTGGCGGATTGCTTCATTGTATGCTTCTTTAATAAAATCCAGTCCGGTAAAAGCAGAAACGAGCATGAGCAGTGTTGAGCGGGGAAGGTGGAAGTTGGTAAGCATATGGTCTACTACATTGAAGGAATAACCGGGGTAGATGAAAAGTCTTGTGGAACGCTTTCCAGGCTGTACTTTAATATCGATGAATGCGCTTTCAAGAGCACGTACTGATGTTGTTCCAACAGCGATGACAGGACGGGATTCAATTTTTGCTTCGTTTATCGTTTGAGCAGATTTTTGGCTTATGGAGAAAGTCTCTTCAAGCATCTTGTGATCTTGAATGCGTTCTACACGTACTGGCTGAAATGTGGCCAATCCTACATGGAGCGAGATTTCATTTACCAGAACACCCCGCGCCTTGATGGTTTTAAGTAGTTCAGGTGTAAAATGAAGCCCCGCAGTTGGAGCTGCAATGGAGCCTTCGTCTTTGGCATAAACGGTTTGATACCGTTTTAAATCCAATTGATTCAACGTGTTCTGGGATTTTTTGCGTTTGATGTAAGGAGGTAGCGGAGCATGACCGATTTTTTTGAGTTCAGAAAGAACATCACAGGAAAACTGCATGACTCTTTTTCCTTCAGGGCCTGAAT
>DAOUSP010000053.1 GCA_030627155.1 Candidatus Aminicenantota bacterium | reverse complement strand
TAAACGAGGCACAGAACTATTTTTCAGAAACGCTTTATGAGTATATCAATGGTGCGGCTGAGATATATTTGGCATATGACTTTAAGCAATTGATAGTAGGTGAGTACAAGAAGGAAAATTCTGATATTTCTGTAACTGTGGAAATATATGACATGGGAAATGAAAAAAATGCCTTTGGCATTTATAGTGCTGAACGATTTCAAGATAATACATTTATTTCATTAGGGACTCAAGGTTATATAGAAGATGGTTCTTTGAACTTTTTGGTAGGTAAACATTACGTAAAACTTCTCTGTTTTGAGTGCAATGAACAATCTGAAGAATATTTAAAGCTTTTCGGCCAGCAGATTTGTCAGAAATTTAAAAAGAAAGGAAAATGGCCTTCTCTTCTTGATGTGTTTTCTAAAGAAGGGGTTATTCCCAACAGCGAAAAATTTATCTTAAAAAACTTTTTAGGTTATAGCTTTCTCCATGATGGATACATAGTGAGTTATAAACATCAGGAACATGAATTTGACTGTTTCTTAATAGAAGGCAAAGATCAAACAGACGCTCAGGATATGCTGGATAAATACTTACAGGCCAGAAAAAGGGAAGACATCCATCAGATTCCTTTAGGATTTGTCATTAAAGACCGGTATTATCACAATATCTACCTGGCAAAAAAGGGGCGATATTTATTTGGTGTCCTGAAAATTAAGAAAGGGTTTGAAGAGGTTGGAGAGAGATATTTGAAATCCTTAATGGATAAAGTATTCTCTGTTGCGCCCTTTTGATTTTGCAATATAGAGAGCTTTATCAGAGGCCTGTATAAGCTTTTCTGGAGAATCAAAAGGGAAGCTTATTGAAGAAACTCCTCCAAGACTGATTGTCACATTTAGAGGCCCAGCGACTGTTTCGATTTTTTTTTCACTTATAGACTTGCGGAGGCGTTTTGCAATGATTATTAAATCCTCAGGCTTACATCCAGGGATAATAATCAGGAATTCATCTCCACCATACCGGCCGATTTTGTCATATTCTCGGAGAGATTTTCTGAATCGAGAAGAAATTTCAACTAACACATGGTCCCCAACAAGATGTCCGTAGGTATCATTGATTTTTTTAAACTGGTCAATATCCGCCATAATGACCCCAATGGGATTGTTTTCTCGGGTACTTCGTTCAAATTCTTCATTAAGCAGACCAAAAATTTTTTTTCTGTTCCATAATTCTGTCAAGCTGTCGAAACTTGCTAACCTTATACGTTTTTCCTCTAATTCAATAATCCGAACACCTTTCTGAATTCTGAATTTAAGTTCGAGGAAATCAAAGGGTTTGGTCATATAATCGTCGACCCCTGCTGAAAGCCCCTGAATGATGTCCGCTTGCTGGTCTTTTCCTGTAAGAAGAATAGTATAAAGATATTTTGCATCGTTATCTTGTTCATGGGATCTTTCCCGAATTTTACGGCAGAGTTCAATGCCATTTATTCCAGGCATCATCCAGTCAAAAATAGCTATACGGACATCTTTATTCTGGATTATTTCCCATGCTTCATTGCCGTTCTTGGCAATAAAAGTATTATATCCCCAATCTGTGATGGTCTTTGCTAATTCTTGACAGATAATAAAGTCATCTTCTGCTATTAGTACGTTGATAGACTTATTGGGTTTGGTTTTTCTGGCTTTTAGGTTATTTCTCACTTTTTATTTTAACTTGATTATAGTAAAAAGAAATTCTGAGTCAATCACCTTTTGCGATGATTAAGAGGGTGAAAGTCTTCCCTTGACTCGTGAATAATCCAGGATAAGTAGAATTTCATTCTAAAATCAATTATAATGGAAAAAATCAATATGAATAACAATAAAGCAATCACAATCTCTCTTTTAATAATTGTTATTTTCCTCTGCGGCGTTGTTTTGCGATTAGCCAAACCGGTTCTTTTCCCATTTTTTATAGCCATTTTTATATCTTATATTCTTTTCCCGATTTTGGATTTTTTAAAAAAAAACAAGATTCCAAATGCACTATCTATTATTTTTATTCTAATTGTAGCTTTCTTTATTTGTTATCTTCTTGGAGCACTATTTTATTCCAGTGGAAAGGGTTTTGCAGCTGAATTACCAAAATATGGACAAAAAGTAAGTCCCATTTTATCTTCGATTCAGGAAAAATTTAAATTGACTGGCACTGAATGGCAACTAATCGATTGGGTCGAGCAGGTCAACTTAGACAAAATAGCAAGTTTCATTCTTTCGTCTTTAGGGCCGTTTTTTGCTTTTATCAAAAATTTGTTCTTGATTTTTATTTTTCTGGTTTTCATTTTAGCTGAACGTGAAATAATAGAAAAGAAAATTACGAAATCTTTTTCTGGAAGTCAATCAAAAAGAATCGTAGACGTGATTCAGAAGATAAACAACCAAATCCAAAGATATTTGGCGATCAAGACGGTCATAAGTTTTATAACTGGAGTCTTTGTTACGATTGTGTTGCTGTTATTCGGGGTGGATTTTGCTGTTGTCTTTGGGTTTTTCACTTTTTTATTGAATTATATTCCGAATATTGGATCAATTATTGCCACAGCATTTCCTGTCACTATTGCTGTATTTCAGTTTGAGACACTTTGGCCAGCTTTATGGATCCTGATTATTATTATCGCTATCCAGATGATTATGGGAAACTTTATAGAGCCAAGAGTGATCGGAAAAGGGTTGGATTTAAGTCCTCTTGTCGTGTTGTTGTCATTATTCTTTTGGGGATGGCTATGGGGATTACCTGGAATGATTTTGGCTGTTCCAATTACAGCCATAATCAAAATTATTTGTGCAAATTTCCCTTCCCTGAGGCCATTGGCCGTCCTTATGAGTAGATAATAACAAAAAGTAGTACTTTTTTCCTTTTTTTTTTACACTTTATACATTTTATCTGTTTTAGTGATTCATTAAAGGTGCTTCCTTTCTCTTCCTAAGAGGTTAACAGGTGAGATGAAAGGCTCCTATCGTTTGTTTTTGAGTCCAGAGTTCATTGAAAAGCTTTACCGCTTCCTCTGTTTTTTTTATGAAAATCTGGATTCCTTTTGATTTGGCAAACTGGATGACGTCTTTTTCTACCTTCATAAGGCCAAAAAAACCTGTCCCGATGATAAGAATTTCAGGTTGAGCTTGAAAAACGCTTTGAATGTCATCTAAGCAGAGATTATGCCCTGAAATTCGCCACCATGGTGATTTTATTTTATCAGGGAAAACAATAACATCTGAGGTGAACGTCTGTCCTTTGACCTTAATTTTTCCAAATGTATAAGACTCAATCATGTTTTTTCTTAAAAAGAAAAACTTCAGAACTCAATGATTTTATCTTTTTTCCAAGAATTCTTTTAAGAGCTTTTTTAGCAGCTTTTTGCTCGGCGTCTTTTTTGGAGTGTCCCTTAGCTTTTCCTAAAGATTGGTCCTGGGAAACGACTTGGACAAAAAAACTTTTCTTATGGTCTGGCCCTTTTGTCATTATTGTTTTATAGATTGGTGCAGGCAGATTAGCTTTCTGGAGATATTCTTGAAGTGCTGATTTATAGTTATTTATATGGAAATCTTTGATATGGAATTTCTTGAAAAATGGCTTTAAATGTCCGATAAGAAAATCTCTTGTTTCATCAAAACCGCCATCCAGATAAATGGCTGCAATCAAAGCTTCAAAAGCCCCTGCTAAAATCCTCTTTTTCTTGCGGCCATCATTTTTTCTCTCTCCTTTGCCAAGCAGTATTATTTTTTCAAGTTGAATTTTATTTGCAAAGTAGGAAAGGGATGAAGTGCTTGCTGCTGCGGATTTTAGTTTTGATAGTTCTCCTTCAGAAAGTTCTGGAAAGTTTGTACAAAGGAAATCTGCAATGATTAAGCCAAGGACAGAATCTCCAAGGAACTCCAAGACTTCATTATCAGAGATGTTTTCTGTTTGGTTTTCATAGGCATAGGAGCTGTGAGTCAGGGCTTGATACAGTAAATTCTTATTTTTGAATGAATAGCCGATTTTGTTTTCAAAATGTAATAATTTCTTATCCATAAGAGATACTTGAATAATTAATAATTAAACTTATATTCTAAATATTTCGCCTGTTATTTAAATGGATACACTTTTTTACCACCCACAATAGTCATGACTGGTGCTCCTTTTAATTTCCAGCCATTGAAAGGACAGTTCCTGCTTTTTGAAACAAATGTATTAGTATCTACAAGTATATCTTTTTGGAGATTCAGTATGGTCAGGTCCGCATCAGCACCAACGCATATTTTCCCCTTGTTTTTAAGTCCTAAAATTTTGGCGGGGTTTGTAGAAAACATTGAAATAAATCTTTGAAGGGAAATAATGTTTTTGTGAACAAGTTTATCCAGAAGTAGAGAAACGGCTGTTTCAAGTCCGATGATACCAAAAGGAGCATTATTGAATTCGACTTCTTTTTCATCAAATGTATGAGGCGCATGGTCTGTAGCAAATGCATCAATAATTCCGTCCTTTATGGCCTGGAGCAAGGCTTTCTTATCCGTTTCGCTGCGTAATGGAGGGTTGACTTTAAGATTCGTATCGTATGATTCAATTAAATTATCTGTTAAAAGAAGATGATGGGGTGTTACTTCAGTAGTGACTTTAATTTTTTTATCCTTAGCCCAGCGGATTAAATCAATGCTTCCTTTTGTGCTCACATGAGCGATGTGAATTTTAGATTGATACTTTTCAGAAAGGATGATGTCACGGAAGACCATTATTTCTTCAGAAGCAGCAGGAATTCCTTTTAATCCAAAGAGATAGGAGTAATATCCTTCGTGCATGACTCCATCCCTGCTTAGATTTTTATCTTCACAATGGTCGATAATAGGGACATTTGTTATTTTTGAATACTCCAAGGCACGCCGCATAACCTGGCTGTTTTGGACCGGCTGGCCATCGTCAGAAAAAGCACATGCTCCTGAATCCACAAGATCAGCCATGTCCGTGAGTTCTTCGCCTTTCAGTCCTTTTGTGATTGCAGCAATCGGGAAGATGTTGATAATAGCATGTTTTTTGGATTCGCCCAGAATGTATTCTGTAACACCGCAATTGTCATTTACCGGGTTTGTGTTCGGCATACAAGCTACTGATGTGAACCCTCCTTTTACAGCAGCTAGGGAGCCGGTTTTTATGGTTTCTTTATCCTCTTGGCCGGGTTCACGGAGGTGGACATGCATATCGATAAAACCAGGGGCTACAACAAGACGCGAGGCATCGAAGACTTTATTGTCCTTTCCGTCTATTTTTGGTTTTATGTCTATGATTTTTCCTTTGTCAATCAAAATATCCAATGTTTCATCTGTTCCAGAATAGGGGTCTATGACCCGTCCATTTTTAATCAGAAGTCTCACGGTCTTTTCCTCCTAATAAAAGATAAAGGATGGCCATTCGTACTGCAACCCCATTTTCAACCTGTTTTAGTATCATTGATTTCAATGAATCAGCTAAGTCTGAAGAAATTTCAACTCCTCTGTTAATAGGACCTGGATGCATGATTATGGCATCTTTTTTTGCCTTGCGAAATCTTTCTTCTGTTAATCCATAAATGTTTCTGTATTCCCTGATCGAAGGGAAGCTGTTTTTTTGTTGACGCTCCAATTGGATCCTAAGCATCATGATGACGTCTGCTCCTTCTATTGCACGGTCTAAATTGTAATCGATTTGGGTGCCGAATTGTTGAAATTCAATTGGGAGAAAAGCTGGAGGTCCTACACAAACGACTTTGGCTCCCATTTTACTCAGAAGAAAGATATTCGAGCGTGCCACACGGCTGTGAAGAATATCTCCCACAATGACAACTTTTAAATTTTTGAATTTTGCTTTCTCTTGCTTTATCGTGAATGCATCAAGCAATGCCTGGGTGGGATGTTCATGAGCTCCATCTCCTGCATTTATGATATGTGATCGGCAAAAGGTGCTGATGAAATGTGGTGCTCCTGCATCTGAATGCCGGACAATGATCGCATCTGTATTCATTGCTTCAAGGTTTAGAACTGTGTCTTTTAAGCTTTCGCCTTTAGAAACGCTGCTTGTTTGCTTGCCGAAGTTGATAATATCAGCGCTTAACCTTTTGGCAGCCAATTCAAAGGAACTTCTTGTTCGAGTGCTTAGCTCAAAGAAGAGGTTCACAATAGTTTTCCCGCGTAAAGTAGGGACTTTTTTGACTTCCCGGGCTGATATTTCTAAAAATGACTCTGCTGTCTCGAAAATAGTCAATATGTCAGAGACGGATAACGCCTGTATACCAAGAAGATGCTTATGCTTGAATGACAATGTTTTCCTCCTATTTCAAGCTGGATGGCTCTGTGATTAGAACTTCATCTTTATCATCTATCTCTTTAAGTTTCACATGAACTATTTCCCGCCGGGATGTTGGCAGATGTTTTCCTACATAATCAGCCCTTATTGGAAGTTCCCGATGGCCTCTATCAATAAGGACCAATAACTGAATGGTTTTAGGGCGCCCCAAATCAATCAAACTGTCCATGGCAGCTCGTATGGTTCTTCCAGTAAAGAGGACGTCATCTACAAGAAGCACATCTTTATCTGTTACTGAAAAATCGATTTCCGTCTTTTTTACCATGTGTTGTGCCTCAAGTTCTGAAAAATCATCTCTATACAAAGTAATATCTAAAACACCAACAGGGATATCGATATTTTCAGCATTTTTGATTAATTTTGATATTCTTTTTCCGATATATATTCCTCTTGTTCTAATACCAATGATGACAAGATTTTTCAGATCGCGGTTCCGCTCAATGATTTCTGTAGTAATTCGGTCAAGAACTCTTTTGATTTTTCGGGAATCCATGACTCTGGCCTTAATCTTTTCGTTCATACTTGACTCCTTTTTTGATACAAAAGAACGTACATTAGAAAGAAGAAAGTTCTAACTTTCTCTAAAAAAGATGCAATATCTAATGAAAAAAGTCAAGGAAATGAAGAGACTTGAATTTAGATAAACTACTTTTCAGGGAAGTTTTCATTGTTTTTCCGGCGATGCGATTGAGGGCTTGGAGCTGAAATAATTTTTTGCCATTTCCAGGTCTTTTTTTATTTGAAAGGAAAGCTCTGCAGGTGTGGAGAACTTAATTTCGTCCCGGATTTTCTTTAGGAAGTTGATTCTTAAAAACTTGCCATAGAGATTCTTTTGATAATTAAGGATGTGGCACTCGACTTGTGTGATTTTCTGCGGGAAAGTAGGACAATTTCCTGCGTTTGTAACAGATGGAAAGTCCTTTTTGCTTATTGTTACTGTTGAAATATAAACTCCGGAGACAAGAAGATGATTTCTCGTCTGAAGATTGGCTGTCGGAAAACCGATTTGTTTACCTCTTGCATTACCCCTGACAACTGTCCCTTCTATTGAATATGGTTTTCCGAGAAGGGAATTGGATTTTTCTATGTCTCCTTTCTGGATTAATTCTCTTATGAGACTGCTGTTTACAGCCATCCCGTCTTTGAAAACTTGAGGAATAACCATGACACCAAAATTAAATTTTGAAGCGAGATTATAAAGATTTGGAATGTCTCCCTGACGATTTCTGCCGAAACGGAAGTTTTCGCCTACGATAATCTCTTTTCCTTTTAATGACTTGACGACAATCTTTTTAATAAAATCTGTGCTTGATAGATTAGCAAATTTTTCATTAAAATCAATAACCAGAACTGCCTGAATCCCATATTTTTTGATATCTTTTAGTCGC